>CAYTND010000411.1:0-2526 GCA_964438965.1 uncultured Pirellulales bacterium | reverse complement strand
CTCCCTCAATCGGATCTTCGGGAACCGCTGCGCCCGCCAATTCTTGGACCACTTCTGTGGTAACGCCACCATATGTGCCCCACGGGTCAACAACACCGTCCTCAAAGCCACCGTTAGCCAGTAGATTTACGACGTCCTGTGCGTGGCTTGGACTGAACCCTATGAATCCTATCAACAAAACTGCTGTCAACCAGACTATTCGATTTTTCATAATACTTACTCCTTACTATCAGTCGCTCTGCGACTTAACTCAATTGACTTCCCTCATTCAGGGGTAGTAGGCAACCAGCTCAGCAAGCACCGTGCCGGCAGCAAAACCCAATACCAAAACAAAAGAAACTAAAAAATCAATTTATTAGACATAATAGTTCTCCTTCAAAAAGGGTTAAAATAAAAACGGCCGATAACAATTATCACACTCACTACATCATCTGCATAGGATGAGTCTTACGACTTGACACTACCTCCTTCCTTCAAAAGCCCAAATGTGAACTGTTGATTGGAGCGCAAAAGCCGTCAGCGCGAAGCACGAGGTTCTTAATTAAGACTTTGTGCCTCGCTCAATAACCTTCCAGTCAAGCTAATTTGCACAAAAATTGTGAGATTTTGCCTATTGGAAAAGCCAAAAATCCACAGGCCCTACTCATACTATTTGTACCATATTCCCTATTTTCTCGTCAAGGAAAATATTATTAAGTCTTAGAGAATTTTGGTTTTAAACCGCGAAGGAAACGCACAAGTTCCGTGTATATAAGCAATTACAAATATTAAATTGGGCGAAATTTAACCAGGATTTCGATGCGCATCAGGGAATACGATATCCGGCAATGGCAGCTTGTTTTGCAGTCGCTCATATCACTTCAAATCAATTGTTGACGTCGCAATTCCCACTTGCAAACTCAGCGATTCTCTATAATATATCAGTATGCAAAAACTACTCAACAAGATAATATGCGGCGATTGTATTGAGGTTCTGGGTAAGGTTGACGAGCCATTCGCCGACCTTATCTTTGCCGACCCGCCTTTTAATATCGGCTACAAGTACGATAAATACTACGATAAGGTCAAAAAGAAAAACTACATCGTCTGGACAAAAGACTGGATGAGCATTTGCAAAAAGGTCTTAAAACCACACGGCTCCTTCTACATAGCCATAGGCGATGAGTACGCCGCGAACGTAAAAATCATAGCTGACGAATTGGGCCTTTTTATGCGCAACTGGCTCATATGGCACTACACCTTTGGGCAACAGACGAAAAATAAATTCGCACGGGCGCACACGCACATTTTTTACTTTGTAAATGACCAGAAAAACTTCACGTTCAATGATTATACTGTACGAGTTCCGTCCGACAGGCAGTTAATTTATAATGACAGGCGGGCCAATCCGACAGGCAAGATGCCTAACGATGTCTGGGACGAATTTCCCCGTGTGTGCGGCACATTCAAAGAACGCCAGGGTTGGCACCCCTGCCAGATGCCGGAAAGCCTGCTGACCAGAATAATCGCCGTCAGTTCAAAGCCCGGCGATTGCGTGCTCGACCCTTTCAGCGGCTCGGGAACCACCGCAGCAGCAGCAATCCAATTAGGTAGAAATTACGTCGGTGTGGAAATATCTGAAAAATACGTCGAAAATGCAAACGAACGCTTAGCCCAATTGAAAAAGCAACATTGTGGCAACCTGTTTCTCAACACCACCGAGTTGAACGAGCTAAAACGACTTTCGGCTGATATAAAAACACCCATAAAAGAAATTGCCGCCGACGGTAATCTTTTGAAGCTTTTTGCAAATCAATTTACCGTGCGAATGAACAACCAAAAGCGATACCGTCCGAAAGAAATAGCAACGGCTTTAAAGGATTTGGCCGGTTGAAAAAAGACAGAAGACAGAAGACGGAAGACGGAGGACAGAAGTCAGGTGGTCTGTCCTCTGTCGTCTGTCCTCTATCCTTTGTTGCCAGTGCGGTGATGCTGACGGTGATTCAGGCGCCGATAAGCTTCTCGCTGTTAGCGTGGGTGTCGCTGGTGCCTTTTATTTTGGCCTGTTCGCCGGATGCCAAACCCCGTCGCTTGGCCCTTGTAAGCTACGTCATTTCACTTTTTTACTGGCTGGCTAATCTATACTGGATAGTTCCAATAACTATCGTAGGCTGGATTGTTTTTTGCCTGTACACTGCCTTGCTCTGGCCGATACTGGCGCTTTGTCTGCGCTACTGCAGAACAAAAAAAATCCCGTTGTTTCTGGCATCGGCGGTATTAGTTGTCGGTATCGAACGAATGCAGGGCTTTTTCTTGGGCGGTTTTTTCTGGCGGTTTCTGGCACACAGCCAGTATCAAAATATAACACTTATCCAGATAGCCGACATGTTCGGTACGGCTGGAATCTCATTTTTGATAGCGATGGTCAACGGGCTATTGGCCGAGTTAATAATTGCCGCCCGTCTTGCTTTCGCAAGAAAGCAGGGGGGTCAAAAAAACATCTTCAAAATCATCCAATTACCAAAGGTCGCCCTGGTCTGTGCCGCT
>CAYTND010000410.1:0-2528 GCA_964438965.1 uncultured Pirellulales bacterium | reverse complement strand
ACCGTCAAGTATCTTGACGAGAATTACGGTCCCGAGGCCACAACCGAATATCTGAAACAGGTCGGGAGAGCCTATTTCTCACCGCTGACAGAGCAGTTGAGGAAAGAGGGTCTGCCGGCACTTGAGAAGCATTGGCGAAACATCTTTAGCAAAGAAAAGGGGCAATTTTCTATGCATTATGAAAGCCAGACCTTGGTTTTAACTGTTGATGAATGTCCTGCGATAACTCATCTGAAAAAGATTAACCAATTGGTTACCGATTGCTATTGTGAAACAACAGTTGTGGTAAACGAAACAATCTGCCGGGAGGCTGGCTATCGTTGCTTCTGTGAATATGAGCCAGGCAAAGGCAAATGTGTTCAAAAGTTCTGGAAAGATAAGGAGTAGTCAGATAATATCCTGTACTGAGTTTATACCGGCTTATAGCGAGCTTTTTAAGTTTTTGCATAACGAAGGCGGCAAGGAGGCGGTTGTTAAGTATTGGGAGAGTCTTTCTGATGCATTTCTTAATAATCTGCGTGATTTGGCAGCTAAGAAGGGCTTGGCCGGCTGTTTTGAATATTGGAGCCATACGCTTTCGGAAGAGGCTGCCGATTTTAGAATGACTCTTGATGAAGAAAATGGTGTATTTGAGATAGAGATGCGTCATTGTCCAAGTATGGGATGCTTATTGAAGACAGAACATATCGAGCCATACAAATACTACTGTGAACATTGTGATATTCTGTATCGCAGGGTGTTAGAACCGCTTGGTTTTGATTATGATATAGATTTAAGCCGATGCAAAAATGCAAAATGTAAGCTCACCGTTAAGAAAAAGTGTTCAAAAAAATAAACTGGTACCAGTTTGAATCTTCAGGGTCTCGCAAGACTACTGAATATTAAAGCTAATTAACTTGGAGGTAAGGCAGATGCCGAACAGATGTACTTGGGGGCTGGTCGTGGTAGCAATGCTGATGGGATGTCATCGAGCGGCGGCAACTGTGGGGACTGAAACGCTACTGGTAATAGAGCCGACCAAAGAGCAGCCGCGAAATTCCGAGGGAGACATTATCGAGCTGGAAGATGGGCGACTATGTCTGATTTACACACGGTTCACGGGCAGCGGAAAGGATGCTTCCGCGGCGGATTTAGCTATGCGAACTTCCAGTGATAACGGCAAGACCTGGAGCAATGACAGAATCATAGTTCCTAATGAAGGTGGTTGTAATGTTATGTCCGTCAGCATCCTGCGACTAAAAAACGACGAACTGCTGTTGTTTTATCTGAGGAAGGATGCTTCACATACATCCATAGCCCCATCTTGCACCCTATTTGTCCGCCGGTCTATGGACGAGTTTAAAACGCTTGGTGAACCGGTTCGCGTAACTCTGCTGGATGGATATCACGTAGTGAATAATGACCGCGTAATTCAATTGTCCACAGGGCGTTTGATAGTACCGGCTGTTCTGCATACCGGATTTGATAAGACAGGAACAAAAGTTACGAAGTTTGCAGCCGCAGGGATTCCTTTTGTGTATTTTTCCGATGATAACGGCTGGACCTGGAAGAAAGATAATACTTTTATCACGCCTACCTCCCAACGGAAACTGACATTACAGGAAAACGGGGTAGTCGAACTGAAGGACGGGCGGCTCTGGATGTACATGCGTACTACCCACGGTTACCAATACGGATGTTACTCAAGCGATAGCGGCGTAAATTGGTCCGACCCCAAGCCGACGAATCTGGCTTCACCATGCAGTCCAGCGACAATCGAGCGAATTCCCTGGACCGGAGATTTGGTGTGTGTGTGGAACGACCATTCTGGAGTTCACCCCTTCCCAACCGGCCGACGAACACCGCTGTGTGTTGCCATCAGCAAAGATGACGGACGAACCTGGAGCAAATCCCGGGTCATTGAGAGCAATCCAGACGGCTGGTACTGTTACACTTCTATAACTTTCGTCAAGGCTCGGATGCTTTTAGCCTACTGCGCCGGCGACAAGAAAGTCGGCGGGCTGAATCGCCTGAAGGTTCTGGCTTTGTCCAGGGACTGGCTACAGCTTCATTCATTAGATGTAGAGAAACTGCGTGAGCGTGCCGTCAGGACTCTGCGTCAGGGAATGCGCGAGGGCGAGGAGTGGGTCAAGGTACACGCTGCCGAGGAGCTGATTTGGAACGGTTATCCTCAGAACGTTAGAGAAACATTCTTAGACGAGCTTAATAACAAGCCCGGACCGGAGTATCGCATTGGTGTCTGGCGCATTATGGCCCAGGCAGCTGGTGACGATGCGGCCGAACGTGAGATATACGTAAATAGAATCCGGGATGCTTTTTTGGACGACAATGGTCCCGACCGCGGTCACGCAGGCGAAAGCCTGGGCAAATTAGGTTATGCCGAGCGACTCGATGAGATCGTGCGTATAGCTGGTGATCCTAAAGAGGACAAGGGCAATGTACGGTGGGTGGGGCGCTGGATTCTGGCTAACTCAGGCGACCCAAAAGACGAACGGTACCTCGCCGAGCTTCTTGATTCGAAAGATGCC
>CAYTND010000409.1:0-2561 GCA_964438965.1 uncultured Pirellulales bacterium | reverse complement strand
CAAGCTCAAGCATCTGCTGATTCAATTCAGATATGACTTTGATGATACTAACCGGAATCGACAGCATTTAACTAAGATAGTAAGATGTTTTTCTGATGCGTTTAACTTGGCGGTAGAGGTAAGGCACAAATCATGGCAAATGCCAAATGCTCTGGATTTCCTGGAGCAGCTTGGGGTTTCGGTGTGCAACTTGGATTATCCAACAACCTGGAACTCATTTGATATGCAGCAATGCACCGTAGGCAGAAATGGTTATTTCAGGATGCACGGCAGGAATGTAGAAAAATGGTTTAGCAAAGCAGGCAGAGATGAGACTTATGACTATTATTACAATGAAGATGAGCTTACTCAAATAAAGCAGAGAGTCGATGAATTAGCCAAAGCGTTTGAGACACTCACTGTTATTGCTAACAATCATTATCGAGGTGCTGAGCTTGCCAATGCACTTGAGCTAAAAGCTCTAATTAGCGGCCAAAAACAACCCGTTCCCGAAGGGCTTTTGAGGACTTATCCGAATCTGGCAAGCATTGCCTTGAACCAATGGTAAGTGCAGAATGAACACCAAAGTCCAGACAGTTCATATACCGGATTTGTCGACAAAGTATCGGCAATCTTTGTTTGAGGCTAAGGTATCAGCAGGATTTCCATCACCAGCTGCTGACTATGAGGAAGATAAGCTCGACTTAAACAGGTATTTGATTAAAAATCCGGCAGCAACATTTTTTGTCAGAGCTATCGGCGATTCAATGGTTGGAGCTGGAATTCACTGCGGAGACCTTTTAGTTGTTGACCGGAGCCTTGAACCCAGAGACAAGAGCGTGGTGATTGCAGTCATAGATGGTGAACTGACCGTTAAAAGAATCAGGATAAAGAAAAAGAAATTCACTTTAGAGCCGGAAAATGAAAACTATTCTGTTCAGGAAATCACCGAGGATACCGACTTTCAGGTCTGGGGAGTAGTTACCAACGTAATACACGCATTATGAAAGAGATATTTGTCTTAGTTGACTGTAATAACTTCTATGCCTCCTGTGAGCGAGTATTTAGCCCGAAGCTGGAAGACAAGCCGGTAGTTGTATTATCAAACAACGATGGCTGTATTGTGGCTCGCTCAAATGAAGCAAAGGCATTGGGTATAGGTATGGGGGTTCCGGCCTTTGAAGTTGAGGATATTATAAGAAAAAATGGTGTTGAGGTCTTTTCGTCAAACTATACCCTTTATTCCGATATGTCCAGCCGGGTTATGGAAACTCTATCGGCCTTTACCACTAATATAGAAATCTACTCGATTGACGAAGCTTTTGTGAACCTTGCTGGTTTTAACTGTTCGTTGACAGATTATGGCCGAAAGATACGGCAAACTGTCAAACAGTGGACTGGTATGCCAGTAACTGTAGGTATAGCTCGAACGAAAACTCTGGCGAAGATAGCCAATAGAACCGCCAAAAAATCTGCCAGAGCAAACGGAGTGTTAGATTTGACCGATTCCTCTTGTCTGGACACAGTTCTGGCTGAAACACCGGTAGAAAAAGTATGGACAGTAGGAATCAAAACAGCCCTGAAATTAAAAGGGGCAGGCATCAAAACCACCCTTGCCCTTAGGGATGCGAATATTAGCCGGGTTAGACAGAAATTTGGAGTAGTAGGGGTAAGAACTGTTTATGAGTTACGTGGTATTAGCTGTTATCCGTTAGTCCTGGGGACTCCTTACGGAGAGCAAAATCCGTCTGTAAAAAAATCGATTACGGTATCACGTATGTTTGGAAAGCCGGTAGAATCCATTGAAGAGTTAAAAGAAGCCATCGCAAGTTACGCATCAAGGGCAGGGGAGAAGTTAAGAGGGCAGGGTTTAGCTGCCGGTGTAATGACGGTTTATGTTACAACCAGCCGTTTTATCAAGAATAGATATTTCAATTCTCATACTGTTGAGTTTGCTGTTGCTACCAGCGATACGATAGAGTTGATTCGCAATGCCTGCCGATGTATTGACAGGTTATATCGTAAAGGCTGTGCATTCAAGAAATGCGGGATTATATTCAACAGTCTTGTGCCTGAAAACCAGATTCAAAAGGGCCTGTTCGATAATGTTGACAGATTAAAGTCTCAACGGCTGATGCGGGTGATAGATACCATAAATACCAGGTTAAACAGCCCGTTGCGGTGGGCAGCGGAAGGTTTAGGGCAATCGTGGAAGGTTAGATTCAAAAGACGTTCTAATCGATATACAACCCGCTGGGATGAACTTCCTGAAGTAGCTTAGGGGGATGGGTGAAATCTCTACAGCTTGGCAAATGCAAACCGGAAGCCCAACCGCGTGTGTTTTTTCACGGATTTTGATATGGGGGATAGCCTGACGAAAGCTGATGGGGGTTTTACTCGAATTTTGAGGCCGTTTGTGAAAAAAGGTATCAATACCCCTCAACGCGACATCGTCGATTCTTGCTGGTTGGTTCTCAGCATTTTTTGGGCTATTTCTACTATCCTTTGCTGTAGGATTCTTGGTGCAAGAACCTGTACCTTATCTCCATAGCTCAGAATCCACCAGGTTATCTCATTGAGCC
>CAYTND010000408.1:0-2563 GCA_964438965.1 uncultured Pirellulales bacterium | reverse complement strand
CTTGATGCAGGGGCGGCAGTGGTCCGACGGGCTGCACCAGGCGGTCGAGGCAAAAGAAGCTGTTACCGTAAAAGAAGAGACTCAGACGCTGGCTACTATTACGCTACAGAACTTTTTCAAGCTCTACGAGCAGATAGCGGGAATGACCGGCACAGCCGCCACCGAAGCTGAAGAATTTATGAACATCTATAAACTTGATGTCGTCGTAATACCCACGAACGAGCCCTGCATCAGAGACGACCAGGATGACGCAATATATCAATCGATACGTGAAAAGTATGACGCGATAGTTGAAGAGATAAATGACATTAGCGCCTCCGGCAGACCTATCCTTGTGGGCACAGTCAGCGTAGAAAAAAACGAATTACTTTCGGCGGCTCTTACGAAAAGATTCGGCCTCGAACACGAAGTGCTCAATGCCAAGTACCACGAAAGAGAAGCAACCATTGTTGCCAAAGCCGGTCACCAGCACAAAGGCCGGGACGGCAAAATGCGTGGCAATATAACAATCGCAACCAATATGGCCGGCAGGGGCACGGATATCGTACTCGGCCCGGGCGTAGCTGAAATCGGGGGACTGCACGTGCTTGGAACCGAACGGCACGAGGCCAGAAGAATCGATAATCAGCTTCGAGGCCGTTGCGGCAGACAAGGTGACGCCGGCTCCAGCCAGTTCTTCCTGAGCTTCGACGATGACCTGATGCGAATTTTCGCACCTGAGTGGACTGTCAAGGCACTATCCTGGATCGGCTGGGAAGAGGGACAGCCAATCTACCATAAGAGGATAAGCAAGGGCATCGAAAAGGCACAAAAGAAAGTTGAAGAGCGAAACTTCGAGGTGCGCAAGAGCCTGCTCGAATACGACGAGGTAATGGACTACCAGCGGAAAATCTTTTACTCTCGCAGACGCGAAATTCTGGCTGGAAAGGGGCTCAAAAACCTCATCCAGGAAATGATTGATTCGACTATCGCAACAAATTGTGAAACGATACTTAGCAAAGACTACCCTTTTAAGTGCATTAGCGAGTGGGCGAGAACCAACTTCGGTGTTGATTTGAAGCCCTCGGATATTTCCGGCACCAAGGTAGAGGAGATTGAAATATTAATAAAGCGTCAGGCAAAGGACAACGCCGCCAATGACATATCGCTTTCTATGGGCGAATATTTGGAAGACTACGGTAACCCGCGAACCTGGGACATTGCCGGATTGTGCAAATGGGCTATGAGCTCCTTTCAGGTCAATCTAAGCCCCGGCAAAATAAAACACCAATCGCCGGAAGAGATTGAAGAACAGTTAATCTCAGCCGCCGCCGAGCAAATCGAAAAAAAAGATTGTTCACAATTAGTTGAATTCCTGAAGGATGATTTCCCCGTCCACACCTTTGCCGAATGGGCACGAGCTAAATTCGATATAAAATTGGACATCGCAGAATTGACTGACCTCACTGCCTCACAAATCCGTCAGCAGCTCGCGGAAAAAACCGCAGCCAAATACAAACAAAGGGAGATTGAGTATCCTGTCGAATTTGCGATGAATATGGTCTATGGCCCACAGGGTGCTAACGTATATGCATTTGAGGCGCTCGCCGACTGGGCCAACAAAAAATATAACGCCGACTTATCTGTTGAACAAATACAAAACACCAAACCCCGCCGCCTGCATAAACAATTGCTCGAATTAAGTGAGAGCTTCAACAATGGGAAATTAGACCAGGAGCTGGACGATAAAATTACCAGCTTGAACAGGCGCCAATTAGTGAGCTGGGCCAACGAAAGATTCCAGGCCTCTTTGACCGAAGAGGACCTGGCCGGCGACGGCCCGGAACTCAAAGACAACTTATCTGAAGTCGCAAAAGAATTTTTGCGTGCCGAGCTTAGCAACCTTGAAAAATATGTTTTGGTCCAGGTTTACGACAGTACCTGGAAGGACCATCTCTATTCGATGGACCATCTCAAAGACAGCATCTGGATGCGTTCCTGGGCTGAGAAAGACCCCAAGACCGAATACAAACGTGAAGGTTCACGAATGTTCGAGGAGATGCTCGATAGCATTGAGGACCGGGTTACGGATATTATCTTTAAGGTGCACCTCGAAGCCGGCGCCAGGGCAAGGAGTGTTTGGAATGTAAGTGCAACGAGCCACGATGAGGTCGGCCAGTTTGCAATGGCTGAGCGACAGCGTGCCGCCGCCCAGGCACCACAGGGCGAGTTGAGAGTAAAACAAATAAGACTGGAACAGCCCAAGGTCGGCCGCAACGCACCCTGTCCCTGCGGCAGTGGGAAAAAATACAAAAAATGCTGCGGAAAAACTGTATAAAGCTCCCGTCCAAAAAAAAAATTAAAAAAAGCGATTGACAAACATGGTGGCTGCGCCTATACTTTAGATATTGATATTCGTTATCATTAATATCCGTGATGTGAAAAATAGAATATCTGCTTATAACCATAGGACTTATGGATATTATTGAGCTTTGCTTTATTAATGGAATACAGAATGGCACACTCAAATCTTGGCATGAGTCCGTCGAAGGCTTGTTTGGGGATCGCCGACGCTCCAAAGCTT
>CAYTND010000407.1:0-2574 GCA_964438965.1 uncultured Pirellulales bacterium | reverse complement strand
GCTCGTTAGTCAATTCATAAAGTTCGTCGAAAATCTTGTCCAGCTCTTTTACATCCTGCTCGGCGGTGGCCAGAGAAAGAGTATGATAATTATCGAAGCCAAGCTTTCGGGCCGCCTCGTTTCGAAGCTTGGCCAATCGGATGATATCATCCGCAACTTCGGCACCGACCTGCTTGCTGGCTAACCACGCCTGCCTTCTCTTACGGGAATTTGTCTGGGTTTTTAGAATTTCCTTAATTTCATTGAGGGTAACCTTTTTTCCTTGAATGGTGCCGCGAAAAGTACTGAAGTTCTTTTCAATTTCCGTGCCCAAATCAATTATTTTCTTTAACAGCTCCGGCTCTATCTGGGTCTCAAGATAACTGTTGTACAGCACATCCAATTGTCGAGCCAATATGGCGTTCTTGACCTGTCCGGACTCTTTCATGTCCTTAAGAAAAGCAAACTCCTGAGGATTGTTGTAAACCTGGCGGACCTTGAGTGTTAATTCACTGACTTTGTCATAATCCTCCGGCTTACCGCTAATTGCAGCATCCCAGTAAGCAAGGCTCGCCTCTTTCTCCATAGGTTTGATTTTTTCAATGTGCGTTGTAATAAAACCTTCCAGCTCTGCCTCCTTAGCGTTAGATGCACAGCCAAATACAATAATGCTCATTGTCAACATAATGACCAGAGTTGATAAAGTTTTCATAGCTTTATACTCCTATTAAATTTCGTGTTGCCATTTTGTTATCAAGAACTTTTTTTTCTCTGAAGGATATTATCACCTCTGACTATTGAAATCAAGCAGCTTCTAAAATTGCCGATGGGCAGCTCTGTTATTTTTCACATTCGGCCATTTCTTCTTTGAACTGGGCCGGCTGCAAATGTACTATATAGAGTTAAAACCTGCGGTGAAACCACAGGCCAAATATTTAGCCCCACGTTTGCCCTGAGCGCAGTCGAACGGGTCCACGTGGGGTTCCCTGGCACATATAAGAAAGAAAGTTAGAGAGTTCATCATGGCCGAGAACAAGTATTTAACCGCACCGCTTCCATCGAAAAAAATGCCCGCAGGCATCCCCTACATCCTTACCAACGAAGCCGCCGAGCGTTTCGCCTTCTACGGCATGCGGTGTATCCTCGTCTTTTTCATGACCCACCTCCTGCTCAACGCCGCCGGCGAGTTTGCCCCTATGACCAGGGAGCAGAGCAAAACCTGGTTTCACCTGTTCGTCTCAGCCGTCTATTTCACCCCGCTCCTCGGCGCACTGGTCTCCGACATCTGGCTCGGTAAATACAAAACTATCCTCTTTTTTTCGATAGTTTACTGCTTCGGATTCTTTGCGCTGGCATTCAATCAAACACGCCTTGGGCTCACCACCGGACTGATACTCATCGCAATCGGCTCGGGAATGATAAAGCCCTGCGTTTCGGCCAACGTCGGCGACCAGTTTGGGAAAAGCAACAAGCACCTTATGGCAAAAATATATAGCTGGTTCTACTTCGCCATCAACCTGGGCGCCTTTCTTTCGAATTTCTTCGTACCCATATTGCTGGACCGCTACGGCCCGAAAGTCGCGTTCGGAGTACCTGGAGGTTTTATGGCACTGGCCACTTTCGCATTCTGGCTCGGAAGAAAAAAATTTGTTCACATTCCACGCGGCGGCATCGAATTTGTCAAGGAGTGCTTTAGTGGTGAAGGTATCAGGGCCATCGGAAAGCTGTGCATTATCTTTGTCTTCGTAGCGCCGTTCTGGGCACTGTTCGACCAAATGGACTCATCCTGGATGCTACAGGCCGAGAAAATGAACCGCAACTGGCTGGGCCATGAATGGCTGCCTACCCAGATTGTCGCTCTCAACCCCCTGATGATACTGATTTTAATTCCTGTTTTTTCTTACGTTATATATCCGGCAATAAACAAGATGTTCCCATTGACGGCACTGCGAAAAATAGGATTGGGCCTGCTTCTGGCAGCTTCACCTTTCGTCGTCTTAGCCCTGATTGAAAGCGGAATTGTCGCCGGCGGCACACCCAGCATCGGATGGATGGTCCTTGCATACGCACTGCTGACCTCTGCGGAAATAATGGTCTCAATCACCTGTCTGGAGTTCTCATATACTCAGGCCCCTAAGAAAATGAAGTCATTCATTATGGCAGTCTTTCTCCTGTCGATTTCACTCGGAAATGCCTTCACCGCCGCTGTCAACGCCTTTATCCAAAATGAAGACGGCTCCAGCAAGCTTGCCGGTCCCAGTTATTTCTGGTTCTTTACAATCGTGATGCTGGTAACAGCAGTTATTTTCATTTTTGTCGCCAGGGGTTATAAAGAAAAAAGCTACCTCCAGGATGAAGGCTCGGCACAATCTTCAGCTTGACCGTACCAAGACCTTGTTTAGCCGTCGTCGGCACGACGACGCCGGAAGAAATACGAAAAACCCCTCACCCACCACGAAAAATACTTACTCCGCTGATTTATTGAGTCGGGTGGCACCTTCAAACTTGCTTGGGGGTGGCCCTGATTGCCATCTCAAAGCGCCTTGAGCAGCAGCTCGCGCACGCTGAGCTTCCTGTCGACGTCGCCGGCCTCGC
>CAYTND010000406.1:0-2583 GCA_964438965.1 uncultured Pirellulales bacterium | reverse complement strand
GATAACTTAGATAAATTTGAACCGGGAGATATAAACGATAGTTTTTGTCCAAACCAAAATCAATTTGCAATAATTAATAATAGAGAAGCACAAGAAGTTATTGATACGGCTAAAACTGATGAAGAATTAGCCATTAAAATGAGCAATCAATTGATAGAAAGAATTATTAACGCCCAACAAAGCTTACATTATGGCGTTGCCCAACCAAATCAAAGATTGATCACTGCGGACCATGCGTGAAAAGTTAGTCAAAATTGGAGCCAAGGTTGTAAGCCACGGGCGCTATGTGACGTTTCAGATGGCAGAGGTTCTCGTATCGAGAACTTGTCCGCCTCAGGCGGATCCCTGTTCCATGCATGTTTTTGTATAAATCTTCAACAAAGCTGCCTCGGAAAAGAAAATCCTTGATAGTTCAAAGTGATTTTTGTAAAATTATTGAGGTCGTACGGAGAAAATTATGTTATGTAACCGTTTAAATGGGAAATGTCAGTTAAAGTTTATTGACTGTTAAAGCCGAATTTAGCAAAGACAGAAGACAGAAGACAGAAAACAGAAATATCTGACATCTGATTAATTATGGCAATAATTGTACAGAAATATGGTGGTACATCGGTTGCTGATGCCCAAAAGATTCGCCGAGCTGCTAAGCGGGTAATTAAGACCGTGGAGAACGGCTTTGGGGTTGTGGTGGTAGCGTCAGCCCGCGGCAAACAGACCGACCAGCTCATCGCTGACGCTTTGGAGTTGAATCCTAATCCGCCTAAACGTGAGATGGACCAATTGCTCAGTACCGGCGAGCAGCAAACAGTTTCACTTTTCGCTATGGCTCTTGACGCTATGGGTTATGATGCTATCAGCTTAACCGGCGGTCAAATCCGAATGATGACCGACAGTGCCCATACAAAGGCAAGAATAAAAAGTATCGGGGCAGAGCGAATTCATAAACAGTTAGACAAGGGCAGGATTGTTATTATTGCGGGCTTTCAGGGCATAGATAAAGATGAAAATGTAACGACACTCGGCCGGGGCGGGTCGGATACGACCGCAGTTGCGCTGGCGGCAGCGCTGGGAGCCGAGGAGTGCGAAATCTACACGGACGTCGATGGAATTCACACTTCCGACCCGCGGATATTCAAAAATGCTGTAAAAATAGACGAGATTAGTTACGACGAAATGCTCGAGCTGGCAAGTTTTGGAGCCGGCGTTATGCACCCTCGGGCCGTCGAGTTCGGCAAGAAGTACGATGTAAAGATTCACGTAAGAAGCAGTAGTGACGAAACTAATGGGACAATAATTACCCACGAGGTGCCGCAAATGGAAGGTGTAATAGTTTCAGGGGCAACAGTAAAAAAAGATATGGCCAAGATAAGTCTTGTCGGCGTTGATAACGTTCCCGGCAACGCCGCAAAGGTGTTTGCTCATCTGGCAAAGGCCAAAGTGATTGTCAGCGATATCATCCAAACAGAAGTCAGCGCCGAAAAGGCAAACCTGTCGTTTATGATTAGCATATCGGATTTGGCCGCCGCCAAAAAAGCTGTAGAGCAAATCAAAGAGGAAGTCAACTGTGAGGGCATCTTCGTTCGCGATGATATTGCCGAGGTTTCTGTGGTCGGCATTGGTATGCGGACCCATTACGGCGTGGCGGATAAGATGTTCACTGCCTTAGCTGAAGCCAAAGTTAATATCGATTCGATTACCACCAGTGAAATTCGCATCAGTTGTGCAGTGGACGAAGACCAGGCCGAGGAAGCTCTCGAGGCTGTCTGTGCTGCCTTTGAGTTAGACAAACCCGCTGAGCAGCGAAGCACAAGTGACTAATCCCTCAAGCCGTGTCCAAGCAAAGTAAAAACTCTTACGCAATGAGCAAACGCAGGCGAACCATTATAATTGTCCTTTGTCTGCTGGTGGTAGTGTTGTTTGTCCGGCTTGACCACAGTCCCGTCAGACGTAAGTGGCAGACTCAGCCCAAATCCAAAGAGCAGGCAAAAGCCTATGATTTTAAAAAATATCACGCCCAAACCTTCACTGTCGTAAAAGTGGTCGATGGTGATACTATCGACATAGATATACCTGACGAGCCATACGAGCATACAAGAATCCGGCTTTGGGGAATCGATACGCCGGAAACTAAAAACCCAAATGTTGGCGTAATGTATTTCGGCCCCGAAGCCGCTGAATTTGCAACGAAATTGGTTCTTGGAAAACCGGTTACAGTCTATCTTGATGAAGGAAATAACACCAGAGGTAAGTACGGCAGACTGCTGGCCTATGTCCAACTGCCCGACGGCAGGTTTTTGAACGAAGTCCTGCTGACTGAAGGTTTTGCTTACGCTGACTTGCGGTTTCGCCATAGTTTTTATAACAGGTACAAGCAATTAGATGCCAGTGCCCGCGGTTTAAAAAAAGGACTGTGGGAAAAAGTAACCCGTGACCAATTGCCCGAATGGCTGCAACAAAGAAAACCGAACCTGCTGAACAAATAATCGTAGCCACAAGGAACACAGAGAAATAATCACCAATCATCGTCAAATGCAGCAGCATTTTTTTGCCTTTGAAATTGGGTTTGAATCCGCCTACGGCGGA
>CAYTND010000405.1:0-2594 GCA_964438965.1 uncultured Pirellulales bacterium | reverse complement strand
GCCTGGAAAATAAATCAGCTTTCTGAACTGCCGGAGCTTATAGAAAAAATAAACAGCGGTTAAAAAACATTTAACCACATAGAATATGACTGATAGACTTACCACAATCGCCGCTTTTACCTGCGGTCCGGACCCTGCTTCGCAGGCGGAACTGGCAAAAATAAAGCTGAATGCCAACGGCGTAAAATGCTTCCTGGCCGGCAAAAACTTCGTGGGTATGTACTGGCTTGTCTCAAATGCTGAGGGTGGAATAAAACTTCAGGTCAAAGATTCTGATGCCGCAAAAGCTTTGGAAATACTCGCAACTAACGAAAAGATAGATACAGGCAAAATCGAAGATAAAGATTGGACGCCGGAACCAATCAATCCCCAATGTCCAAAATGCCATTGCGAAGATATAGAGTATGAGAGGTTCTCAAAAAAAATGTTTTTCCTGTCAATATTGCTTTTCAGATTTCCCATACCCTTTTCAAAGAAAAGCTATAAATGTCAAAATTGTGGATACACCTGGAAACAAAGGTAATTTTTTCAGACTCGAAAATGTCGCTGCAAAATCCAAAAAATATTAGCTGCGAAGAAAGTGGAAATTAAAAAGAAAAAATGGATTCCCGCCTTCGCGGGAATGACAACTCTGTGACCTCTGTGGCAAAAGTTGATAAGGAATTTTGTTTATGAGTATAACTGACGTGGCCTATCAAAAATGTATAAATCCGGCTTGCGCCGCCGAGTTCGATTGCGGACAGGCGATGTTTAAATGCCCCCAATGCGGTGAGCTGCTGGATATACGCTATAACTGGGACAAAATTAAAGTGCCCGATAAGTTGAGCGGCTTCGGCAAACGCTGGGCAAACAGAAACAATAAACTGGATTTTTCAGGAGTATGGCGATTTCGCGAACTGCTAAACTTCTGCGAAGATAAATACAAAGTGACTATAGGCGAAGGCCAAACGATACTCCAACAAAATGATGCAGTCGCTGAATACGTTGACATGCAGCCCGGCTGTTTATACCTGCAATATGAAGGGCTGAACCCCTCCGGCTCGTTCAAAGATAACGGGATGACGGCGGCGTTCAGCCACGCAAAAATGGTCGGGGCTAAATCTTGCGCCTGTGCCTCGACCGGCAACACCTCGGCATCGATGGCTCTGTATGCACACCACTGCGGCCTCAAATGCACGGTGTTTATCGGCTCGGGCAGAATCGCTTTCGGCAAACTCAGTCAGGCAATGGATTACGGTGCGCAAACCATTCAAATACTCGGCGACTTCGATGACTGTATGCGACAGGTACAGGATGTCTGCCGCAAACTGGGACTGTACCTGCTTAATTCATTAAATCCGTTCCGGCTCGAAGGCCAAAAAACCATAATGTATCGAATCATCGAACAGATGGGCTGGACTGTCCCGGACTGGATAGTGGTACCCGGCGGAAATCTGGGCAACTCCAGTGCCTTCGGCAAGGCCTTTTACGAATTGAAACAATTAGGATTGATTGAGCGAATACCACGAATGGCTGTTATTAACGCCACCGGCGCCGACACGCTAACCGATTTGGTTAATAACAAAAAGCTCGTATGGAATAACGGAAAAGTTCAGCAGGCGACTATTGACGACTACTATGCTGATTTGACGGCTCGCAATTTTTCGCCGTGTACCTGTGCCTCGGCGATAGAGATTTCTCGGCCGGTCAATTTGAAGAAATGCCTGCGAGCACTCGATATATGTAACGGTGTTGTCCGTGCGGTAACCGACAAAGAGATTTGCGATGCAAAGGCGATTATAGGCAAATACGGGTTGGGCTGTGAGCCGGCTTCAGCGGCGGCAATCGCAGGCTTGAAGCACCTAAGGGCTGAAGGTATCATTGCCGCCAAGAGCCGAGTTGCCTGCGTGCTGACCGGTCATCTGCTAAAAGACCCAAACGTTACCGTCAATTACCACAAGGAAAAGCAGGGACAGTTCAGCAACCCACCGCAGGAAGTGCCGAACGACCTCGACAAAATCATTAAGCTGATATTGAGTTCGTAGTTCATAGTTCGTAGTCTATGAACAATGAACCCCGCCCTTCGGAAGGGCTGGGTGAACTCACAACTATGAACTCAATTATAGTTGTCCAAAATGCACCAATTTTGTTCCTGCATCTTTGAAGTACTGCTTTGTTCTTTCACTACAAAGAGCGCTGAATTCAACCTGTTGGGTGTGTAGCGAACTGGTTTGGCTCTGGTTTGGGTTGTCAGTAGTTGTGGGATGAGTCATCACTTCTGCGACTTGGGCCGGGTTATATAAAGCGACGGCCTTGAAGAAATTCACATCTATCCTGCCCATATGCGTAATGCCGAGCAGTGCATTGGTCTTCAAGAGGTGTGAGTTTTGCATACGGTTTATCTTCGCCATAGTCCTGAGTTTTTTGGCTCTTTTTCTCCCTGCTTCGCTGGTCAACGGCCAAGGCATTCGGGAGAGTTCCTTCGGCTCAAAGGACCAGCGTATAGCGGCGATTTCAAAACGTCTGGCCAGGTCGCACACTATTGGGAATATGGGTGGGAAGGTGTGAATATGTTTGTGTGAGTCCAGATGAGTTGGTGTCAAGCCGTTGTCGAT
>CAYTND010000404.1:0-2621 GCA_964438965.1 uncultured Pirellulales bacterium | reverse complement strand
AGTTTTGTTGCTGTGCTTGGTGATTCTCACGGCGTGCGTGGGTTGTCAAAGCACCTATAAGGCATCTCGGCCGCTCAGAGGAATTACGAGTGTATATAAGGTAGATGAGTAAGACAATTCAGCTTCGACTTTGGTAAATTTCGCTTATGTCAAAGCAGTGGCCGAGAATGGTGGTGCCCCGGTGGTTCTGCCAACCATCTCCGGCGAAGAAATTTTGCAGCGATACATAGAAGAGCTGGACGGCTTGGTGCTGGTAGGAGGCGCGGATATCCCGCCTTCGGCCTACGCCGAGCAGCCCCATGAAACAGTCAAAGTGCTGCCAATACAGCGGTACAATTTTGAAAGAAAGTTGATCTCCTTATGGTTGAGCAGCGGCAAACCCCTGCTGGGTGTTTGTCTGGGCATGCAGTTTACAAATGTGGTCTCAGGAGGCTCACTCATCCAGGACATCCCTTCACAAGTAGGAACAAAAGTAGCCCACCGCCGAAAGTACCATCGGCTCAAGATTGAGCCGAACAGCTCCTTAGAAAAAATCCTCGGCACCGACGAGGCCTTTGTTTACTCGAACCATCACCAGGCGGTTAAGGACGTAGGTAAAGGTTTAAGAATTATCGCCCACAGCGATGATGGTGTTGTTGAGGCCATGGAACGGCTCGGTGGGAAATTCGGCTTGTTCGTCCAGTGGCATCCGGAACAAATGGACGATACCGAACACCGCAACGCAATCTACGGTGCTCTGGTTCGAGCGTGTGCTGCGCGAAACTAATACCCTCCATAAAAAGATAGGTAAGACAGAAGTGAAAATTGTAGAAACAACCTCGGGCCTTGCAGAATTAGCGAAAGTAGAAAAAGGCTGTGTCCTGACTATTGGAAATTTCGATGGCGTCCACCTCGGCCATCAGGAAATAATCAACATTGCGCGAAAGCTCACTGACGAAAGGCAGTCTGAGCTTGTTCTGATGACCTTTGAACCGCATCCTGCGGCTATCTTATATCCGGAAAAAGCACCTGGCGTATTAACACCAATAGTGTTGAAAAAACATTTACTCGCCCAATTTGGCGTGGATTGCCTGGTAGTTTTGGAAAGCAGCTATAGAATTTTGAACCTTTCCCCGGAGTCCTTTGTTGATGAATTTCTTCTAAAGTCTGTTCAGCCGGATGTTGTGGTCGAAGGGGAAGATTTTAATTTCGGTTACGGCAGAAGTGGTAACGTGGAAATACTAAAAAAACTGGGAGAGAGGTTCAACTTCGAAATCGTCATTGTGCCGGGCAAAGGGATTAAACTTACGGATGAACAAACCGCCAGGGTCTCCAGCACCCTAATTCGCCATTTACTGCACAAGGGCAAAGTAGCGGATGCCGCAAAAGCGCTGGGCAGATATTATCGACTATCCGGCCAAACCACTCTGGGCAAAGGAAAAGGTAGAAAGTTAGGATTTCCAACGGCTAATATTAACCCGGTAAGCCAGATTATACCTGCCGAGGGTGTCTATGCAGGCTTCGTGGAGATAACCGACACTGAAAAACAACTCTGTGAAAGTAAGAGCAAGCTTCCAGCCGCATTTAGTATCGGAAGAGCCAAGACTTTTATATCTGACCATCCTTTGATGGTTGAGGCGCACGTACTCGGACAGGACACCGGCGATTTATACGGAAAATACCTCGCGATGGACTTCGTAAAACACCTTCGTGGCCAGCAAAAATTCGAGACAGAGAAAGAACTCTCCGTCCAAATCGCAAAAGACTGCGAGAAGGCTAAAGAAATCTTAACAACAGATGAACATAGAATATACTAATTTGTCATTCCTGCGAAAGCAGGAATCCAGCCTACACCGGCCAGCTTCAATATTACGTAATTTATTAGAAAAATCAGCTTGACAGGTGTATATAACTATCATATACTTATGTTGAAATGGATGATATAGAAAAATTATTGCAGTGTACAGGATTCGACTGGGACCAGGGAAATATTGAAAAAAACTGGCTGAAACATAAAGTAAGTCCCGTTGAATGCGAACAGGTATTCTTCAATCAGCCATTGATTATTCTTGATGACCTTAGACATTCAACCTCTGAAAAAAGATTTGCGGTATTTGGATGTACAGATGCCGGAAGATTGCTTATAGTAATATTCACAAAGCGAGGTAAACTTCTGCGAGTAATTTCTGCGAGAGATATGAACAGCAGAGAAAGGAAGTTTTATGAAGAAAAACAATAAAAAACGAGTACCTAAGTTTAAGAACGAAGATAAGGAACGCGAATTCTGGGCGACTCATTCATCTCTGGATTATTTCGACACCCGCAGAGCCAAAAGAGTTATACTGCCGAACCTCAAGCCATCGGTTAAAACAATTTCCTTAAGACTTCCTGAAATGATGTTGGAAGAGCTTAAACTTCTCGCCAACAAACGAGATGTGCCTTATCAATCGCTTTTGAAGATGTTTTTAGCCGAGAGGATAGAGGCGGAATTGGGACATTAAATAAAGCCTGATAATGCTTATAGATAACAATGCAATGTGCTACTATTAGTATATGGATAAGGCCATTTCACACGACCGCAAAGAAGAATCTGCTGAAGCCAAGGCTCGCTGGTTTCGGTCTCTGCCGCTGTCCGAGCGTAT
>CAYTND010000403.1:0-2625 GCA_964438965.1 uncultured Pirellulales bacterium | reverse complement strand
CAGGCAAAATTAGACGACCTGGCTGAAAATAAAGGCTTTTTGGCCCAGTTGCAGAACACTGCCGAAAAGCTCAAATCATATCTTGATAGGCCGACCTGGTACGAAAAGGTTTGTTCAAAGTCCACTGGACCGATTATTGCCTATTTCAGCGCCGAGTTTGGCATTCATGAATGTCTGCCTATTTATGCCGGAGGACTGGGAATCCTGGCAGGCGACCACCTGAAAAGTGCTTCCGACCTCGGTGTTCCGTTGATCGGCGTCGGTCTTTTGTATCAGAAGGGTTATTTCCGCCAGGATTTGAACGTTGACGGTTGGCAGAATGAGAAATATATCGAGAATGATTTCTATAGTATGCCAATAGAGCTTGTTCGCAAAGAAAGCGGTCGGCCGTTGACAATCAGCGTTGAGTATCCCGGCAGATGTGTAGTGGCACAAGTTTGGTGTGTTTCCGTTGGCAGGGTGAAGTTATATCTGCTGGATACGAACGTTCCTGCAAATTCTTCCACCGACCGTATGATTACCTGCAGTCTCTATGGCGGCGACCGCGAGCTGCGGATTCGCCAGGAGATTATGTTGGGAATTGGAGGCTTAAAGGCTCTGTCCGCAATGGATATTACGCCAACTGTCTGCCATATGAATGAAGGACACGCTGCTTTTATGGCATTGGAGCGAATCCGTGAATTAAGAAACGCCAAAAATATGACCTTTGACGAGGCGGTCGAAGCGACAAGGGCGGGCAATGTTTTTACGATGCATACATCTGTTAAAGCAGGGCTTGATGAATTTTATGTAGGGGTGATGGATAAATATTTCGCCAATTATTTCCCAAAGCTTGGCATAAATAGGAAACGGTTTTTGTCATTGGGAAGGATACTTCCTGACGATGATAATGAGACATTTAAAATGACAATTTTGGCCTTACGCTTGAGCAGTTATACAAACGGCGTAAGTAAATTGCATGGTCATATATCACGCGGGATATGGGGCAGCATTTGGCCGGGACTTCCGATTGATGAAGTGCCCATAATATCGATTACCAATGGAATTCACATCAAAAACTGGGTGTCGGACGAGATGAACTCTTTATATGAAAGATATCTTGGCCCGAATTGGGCTGACGAAACCATAGATAAGTCGGTTTGGAATAACGTCGGGCAAATTCCTGACGAGGAATTCTGGCAGATACATCAGAGATGTAAAGAGCAGTTGATTGTTTTTGTGCGCAACCGCCTTAAAGCTCAGATGAAACGCAGAGGCACTTACCATACTGAATTGAACCATGCCGAAGAGGTCCTCGACCATGAGGCACTGACTATCGGTTTTGCCAGAAGATTTGCCGGCTATAAAAGGGGCAATCTGCTGCTTAAAGACCCGCAGCGACTTCTTAAGCTGCTTACCGACCCCGAACGGCCTGTCCAGATTATTTTTGCTGGTAAGGCTCATCCAAACGACTCGGAAGGCAAGGACATTATAAGGCAGATTGTTCACTTTGCAAACCAGCACAATCTCAGACGACGCCTAATATTTTTGGAAAACTACGATATAGATATGGCAAGGGTTTTGGTTTGCGGCGTTGATGTCTGGCTTAGCAATCCACGCAGACCGATGGAGGCCAGCAGCACGAGCGGAATGAAAGCAGCGGTTAATGGTGCTCTGAATATGAGCACTTTAGACGGCTGGTGGTGTGAGGGTTACACACCTGAGGGGGGCTGGACCATTGGGGCAGGCCAGAGCTATAAGGATAACAATTATCAGGATACGGTCGAGTCGCAGGCCATCTATGATATTTTAGAGAATGAGGTTATTCCGCTGTTTTACACCCGCTCGGCTGACAATTTGCCGCGGGCCTGGATACGCAGAGTAAAAAATTCAATCAAGTGGATAGCGCCGCGGTTCAACACCCACAGAATGGTTGCCGAATATACGCGAAAGTTCTACAATCCCGCTCTCGCAAAATACACCTATCTAACTGCGACAGATTGCAACAGGGCCAGGGACTTTTCGAAGTGGAAGGCCCAGATAAATGAAGCCTGGCCTGAGTTCGCCGTAAAAGATGTCATAATGGAAGTCCACAACGGTGATGGTAGCGAACAGCTAAATACCAAACAGCCACAATTAAAAGTTGGCTCGCAGTTGTCCGTCAGGGCTTTGGTTAAGCTCGGAAAGATTAGCCCAAATGATATTTCAGTTGAGCTTTATTATGGTCCTGTCGATAACTGGGGAAATATCAGGCAAGGCTCCGCTGTGAGAATGGATTACAAACAAGCGGCCGAGCAGCAGGGCGAGCATTGGTTTGTTGGCTCGATGTCTTGCAGAAACACAGGACAACACGGCGTGGCTGTAAGAGTTTTGCCTATGCACCAAGACCTCGTTAATCCTTATGAAATGGGCCTCATCCTCTGGGAAACAACGAATTAAAGTTTGGAGTGCCGAAAATATAGATATCAGCAGAACAGGAAATCAGGACGCAAGTTATCAGTGAATCAGAAAATCAGGAAAAGACAAATTCATGCTGTGCATTTATACTGTGCGCTTACCCTGATAACCTGGTACCCTGATAGCCACTACCCGATAACCTGATGGCCTGAATCGTTAGCTCACTTTAGCTCACTTCGTTCTCTGTAT
>CAYTND010000402.1:0-2632 GCA_964438965.1 uncultured Pirellulales bacterium | reverse complement strand
TAGTTCTCCGTAAGGAGTCCCTAGGACTACATTCGATATTCCTTGTTGAGTATTCATTATTCGTTCCTTTTAACTTTAGGCACTTTACACTTTAGGCACTCTAAACTTATTTGTTTAGGATTTAGAGTTTATTTTTTTACAAATATCATAGAAATTCTGCAAAACCTTCAATCCGGTCTTACCGCTTTTTTCGGGGTGAAATTGCGTACCGTATATATTTGCCTTCTGGACCGATGCGGACAAGTCAAAGCCGTAGTCGGTAAATGCGACCCTGGCCTGGCTGTCCGCAACCTCGGCACAGAAAGAGTGTGCGAAATAGAAATGTTTTTCACCTCCGATGCCGGCGAATAAATCCATATCTTCCGGCAGCTCTACCAAATTCCAGCCCATGTGCGGAATCACTCGGCCGGGCGGGATGGGAACAACGTTTCCGCAGACTAATCCAAGGCCGTCGTGTCGGCCGTATTCGCTGCTTTTCTCGAAAAGCATCTGGTAGCCGACACAAATACCCAAAAGCGGTTTGCCGCTCAGGGTAACTTCTTTTATCAACTCAGCAAGGGAGCCTAATGCACTGACGGCATAACCGAAAGCGGCAACTCCGGGCAAAACGATACCGTCGGCATCTTTAACGGCCTGTGGTTCACAGCTAAGCTCTACTTCGCAGCTGATATGCCGAAAGGCGTTACACACACTCTTGACATTTCCTACATTGTAGTCGATAACAACTATCATAATTTACCATTGACTGTTTACTACCGAGATAAGATAATGGTCGGCCACGAAGGCACAAAATAATAGTAAATAATAAATTGTAAATAGTAAATGACAAATGTGCGGCATAGTAGCTTATCTGGGTAAAAAAGTTGCACAGCCAATCCTCATAGAAGGCCTAAAACGGCTTGAATATCGTGGTTACGATTCGGCTGGTGTGGCCCTATTAGGCAGCGGTGCGATAAGAATCAAAAAAACCAGCGGCAGAATCAGCGCACTGGAAGAGGTTTTAGATGAACCTGATACCGCCGAGACCTTCGGTATCGGCCATACACGCTGGGCCACACACGGAGAACCGAGCACCGTAAATGCACATCCGCATCTGGACTATACCGGCAAAATCGCAGTCGTTCATAACGGCATTATCGAAAACTACGGCACATTGAAGACCTGGCTCCGAAATGAAGGGGCCGCCTTTGCCAGCGAAACCGATACCGAGGTGATAGCAAACTTAATCGGCTATTTTTATGCCAAAGGCGACAGCGAAGAAGAACAAAACAAGTCCGATGGGCAGTCCTATGGACTCCGCCGTAAGGCGTCCCCAAGCGGACTTACGGAGAACAAGTTTGAATGGGCGATCCAGCGGGCCCTTCAGGAGCTGCACGGCACCTTCGGCCTGGCGATTGTCTGCTCAGATTTTCCCGATACAATCATCGGCGCCAAAAGGGGCAGTCCCTTGATTTTGGGCGTCGGTGATAACGAATATATCCTGGCCTCGGATGCCGCTGCAATTGTAGAGCATACCGCTCAGGCAATATACCTTGCCGACAGCGAGATGGTTACCATCAACCCGGAGGGGTTCCACACCAAAACAATTGACAACATTACAATCAGCAAAGAGCTAAAGCAGATTGAATTCTCATTGGAACAGATCGAGCTGGGCGACTTCCCGCACCATATGCTCAAGGAGATTTTTGAACAGCCAAAAGCCCTGAGTACCTGTATGGGCGGTCGAATCGACCGCCAGAACAACAGGATTAAACTTGGCGGTATAGATTCTTACCTGCGCGAGCTGACACGCACCAGACGGCTCATCCTGACCGCCTGCGGAACAGCGTTCCACGCCGGTTTGGTCGGCGAATTTTTGTTCGAGCAGTTGGCACGTATCCCGGCGGAAACCGAATACGCCAGCGAATTTCGATATCGTAATCCAATCATCGAGGACGGCACCGTCGTTATATCAATAAGCCAATCCGGAGAAACCACCGATACCCTCGCGGCGGTAGAGGAAGCCAAAGAGCGGGGCGCAACCGTGCTCGGCATTGTCAACGTCGTCGGCTCTTCAATCGCCAGGACCACCGACGCAGGAATATATTTGCACGCAGGCCCTGAAATCGGCGTCGCCAGTACAAAGGCCTTTACTACACAGGTGGCGGTCCTGACAATGCTGGCAATCGAATTAGGCAGAAGAAGACACATCCGCAGCGACCAGGCAAACAAATACATCGATGAGCTTTCCCAAATACCGGATAAGATAAGCCAAATACTAAACCAATCCGACCATATCAAACAAATCGCTTCGGCAAATATCGACCAGGACAACTGGCTTTTCTTAGGTAGAGGTTTCAATTATCCGGTTGCCCTCGAAGGGGCCTTGAAACTAAAAGAGATAAGCTATATTCACGCTGAGGGTATGCCTGCTGCGGAGATGAAGCACGGCCCAATCGCTTTGATTGTTGACGGTATGCCTGCGGTTTTCATTGCCACAGCAGGGCCGCAGTATAACAAGATTATGGGCAACATTGCAGAAGTCAGGGCACGCGGCGGCAAAACCATCGTTGTCGCAACCCAGGGTGATGAAAATATCCTTGTGGCGGGCACAGCACGGTGATCAGTTCCTGGCCACGGTGGGCGGTTTTGA
>CAYTND010000401.1:0-2637 GCA_964438965.1 uncultured Pirellulales bacterium | reverse complement strand
GCATTCGCATATTCGACATCGGTTTCTATTGTTTCCGCTAATATTCCTTCAACGTAATCGAATCTATTGTTTTCAATTGACCGGCCCTGCAAAATGCTTTTAACGCCAGCCTTAAGCCCCTCGCACCTTCTTTCCATATCTGTCAATATCGTCAGCTCGCTGTTCAGTGCACTTCGTACCTCTTTGCTGTGCGCCAACCGCTTATTGTCCGCTGCTAAAGAATCGTCGAGTTCTTCGGTTTTTTTGCGTTTGGATTCTAAGCTCTCCTTCAATTCGCCTAACACTTTTTCAATATCGCTCAGGCGGGCATTTTGTTGTGCCTTTTCGGTCAGCAGTTGCTCCATTTCAGCCTGGGCGGTTTCCGCCCGGCCAGAAAGACGGTCTTTCTGGCTGGATAAATTGTTGCGATAAACCGAGATGCTCTGGACTTCGTTATGAAGCTGTGCCGTCCTTCTGACTATGTCGATAATTCCTGATTTCTCATCTTCCAAATGCGCTTCGAGCGAGGCACATTCGGCATTTACTTCCTGGATAGTTTTTTGGATTTGCTCAACCGCCTGGCTTTTCTCGTCGAGCATCTCTTCACAGTTTGCCAGCTCACTGTTGTATTGTGCCGAATTTTTCTCAAAAAGGTTCTTCTGCTCGCGAAGTTTTTCGATTCTCTCTCTCGCCGATTCCTCTCTTTCCCGTAGTTCAGAAATTCTCGTCCGCAAAAAATCAATTCTTTGAAGCCGCTGCTCGATTTTGCTGCGAACAGAAACAAGGGAATTGTCCGTGTGGCTTAGCTTATGCTCCGTTTCTATTATTTCTTCGCCTAATCTGCTTATCAAGCTGTCCTGTCTTGCCACTTCCGCCGCCAGCCGCACGAACTGTTCGGTCACCTCGTCAAGGACAGCCCCCTTGTCCTTCATCTGCGTGCGATTCTTTGCATATTCAACCAGTGAGTAGCTGACCTGCAGCTCTTTGAGTCTTTGAGTATATTGCAGATAGTTCCTTGCTTTGCCCGCCTGCAGCTTCACGCTTCGCAGTCTCTTGGCAACTTCGCCCAAAATATCTGCAAGCCGAAGAAGGTTCTGTTCCGTTCGTTCCAGTTTACGAAGCGCTTCTTTTTTGTGTGCCTTATACTTGCTTATGCCGGCCGCTTCTTCAAATATGAACCTTCTGTCTGTCTTCGATGCGCTCACTAAATGCTCAATCTGCCCCTGTTCAAGAATCGAATAGGCCCTCGTGCCTATACCCGTGTCCATAAACAATTCTCGAATATCTTTCAGCCGGCAGATTCTGTTGTTTATCCGATACTCACTTTCTCCACTCTTATATATCTTTCGCGATATTTGCACCTCGTCGGCTTCGATTGGCAGTTGTCTTGTTCCCGTCCCATCAGGGTTGGATATAAACAGATTCACTTCAGCCGCCCCGAGAGGTTTTCTGCTGCTGCTTCCGCTGAATATCACGTCAGCCATCTGTCCGCTTCGCAGGCTCTTGACACTTTGCTCTCCAAGCACCCACTTTACCGCATCGACCACGTTGCTCTTGCCGCAGCCGTTGGGGCCAACAATAGCGGTTATGGGAGAATCGAAAACAAAATCCGTCTTGTCCGCGAAACTCTTAAACCCGTTGAGAACAATTTTTTCAAGTCGCATTTCTTACTCTGTTGTTAACGTTACAGCGCAATGAAGTGCCTAAAGTATAAAGTGCCTAAAGTGACACGTAAGTGTCATCCTGAGGCGAAGCCGAAGGATCTGGCCAACAAAACAGAGATTCTTCACTTCGCTGCGCTTCGTTCAGAATGACAGCAGAGCTGTCATTTTAGTTCACTTTAGTTCACTTTAGCTCACTTTAGGCACTTTTCACTATTGTTATCGGCCGAGGGTTTGTTATTTCTTGATAATTAGCCGATTTTTGGTAAGGGACCAGCCCAAAACTCCGCTTTTACAGCACCCTTATCACACATCCGCTTCAAAAGAGCTATCACATCCGCATACGAAACGCCCAAGCCTCCACGTCCTCGTTCATCTTTTTTAAGCGGCTTTTCGCAGAGTGTGCGGATAATATCGCCAAGTTCAAAGGAGCTTTTCAACTGCGCTATCATACCGGGCCGTTGGGGATGTTTGCGGGTTATCGAGACATATTCCTGACCGGTTGGAGCGTCGATTGTGATATTACCGTCGGCTGAACGAACAAAAACACCACCACTGCAACGTATCGGCGCACCGAATAACACAATTCGCGGCTGACCGCTGCGAGAAACAAAAATTGTTTTGTGTGGAGTTTGTACAATTTGTTCCAGATAAAAATTACCGGCGATAAGCTCTTGTGTTACGGCAATATCGTCTAATTTCCGCAACTGTTCGTACGCCGCCAACCTGATGTGAAAATCATCATCACGCAGCAATCTCTGCGATATTCTCGCCGCATCGTTGCGTCTGGCCCCCGTAGTTATTGACTCTAAGGCCTCCACTCGGTAAGCTGAACCTTTGTCCATAGCTATCTGTCTGAGAGTCATCAAACCCGCGTCACTGCCCAGATTAAGCATACATCTCGCCGCCCGCAGCCGTACCTCCTCATTAGACACATTCAGCAAAACACCCAGCCCACCAAGACGGCCTCGGTCCATACCGCTGGACATCCGGACCC
>CAYTND010000400.1:0-2648 GCA_964438965.1 uncultured Pirellulales bacterium | reverse complement strand
CCCCATACCAGGTCACCACGAAAAGTACCCACCATACGGCGGCTTTGCGCCATCTTACCTTTTTGTACGGACTGATTGCAAACCACAGCAGAAAAACCAAAACAAGATAAGCAATGTAATGAAGGGTTTTATCGGATAAATGCACACGGATAACCCAGAGCGGTACTTTGGGGATGTGTGTGGCGATAAAAATCGCGGGCCAATAAAGCAGTAATGGGATTATAGTTAGCTTTTGCCGGTGAGATAAAGTCATTGAAATCGCCTGAATATGTTATTTATGCCTCGTATCGCTGGAGGAGCTGTAACGATTTGTAATCGGCAGTCTCCTGTCTTTGCCGAAGGCCTTTGGCGTAATTTTTACTCCCGGCGGAGATTGCCTTCTTTTATATTCGTTACGGTCAACCATACGAATGACGTTATGGACCACGTCCTGCGGCAGAGCTGATTCGGCGAGCTGCTGCGCGGATTTGTCCTCTTCCACGTAGCCTTTGAGGATTTTATCAAGCAAATCGTAATCCGGCAGGGCGTCGCTGTCTTTTTGGTCTGGCTTAAGCTCGGCACTGGGCGGCCTGCTTATTACATCAGTGGGTATAATTTCTCGACTGTTTATTTTGTTTATGTGCTCAGCTAATTTGTAAACGAGAGTTTTGGGTACATCTTTTATCACGGCAAAGCCGCCGGCCGTGTCGCCGTAAAGAGTAGCGTAGCCGACCGCAGTTTCGCTTTTGTTACCGGTCGTCAATACTAAAGAGCCGAACTGATTGCTCAGTGACATCAGGATACTGCCGCGAATTCTGGCCTGCAAATTTTCGTAGGCAATACCTTTGCTGTCCCAGCCGGGGACCTGCTTTAACACTTTGTTGAACTGCTCAAGTACCGGCTCAATCGGAACGGTTAAAAATTCGATACCCAGATTCTTTGCCAGCTTCTCGGCATCGCTTATCGTCTCGGGGCTGTTGAACTTCGAGGGCATTGTAAGGCCGATGACGTTCTCAGCCCCCAAAGCAGCTACCGCAATAGCGGCGACAACGGAAGAATCTATACCTCCGCTAAGGCCGAGCAGGGTTTTCCTGAAGCCGTTCTTTCGGGCATAATCCCTTGTTCCGAGCACAATGGCCTGATAGACTTCATCGACCGGCCCGGTCGGCTGGCCGGCTGTGGGTTGTGTCGGCTTGACCTGCACAACTCTGTCACCGGCAGGGATAATGTCGGCAATTAACAAATCCTCATCAAAAGCCCTGGCTTGAGCAACGATTTTGCCGGCCGAATCGGCGAACATACTTCGGCCATCAAAGACCAGTTCGTCCTGGCCGCCAACAAGGTTGCAATACGAAACGCTGCAATTAAATTTTTTCGCACATTGGCTGACTGTCGCCTGCCTTTGTTTGGTCTTGCCCAGATGAAATGGCGAAGCGGAGATATTTAGAACCATTTGGATTTGCCCGGCGTCCCTGAGAAAATTGTCCAACCATTCGATATTCCAGATATCGGCGCAAATAGTAATGGTAACGTTGAGGCCGCCCACATTGATTACTACCGGCTCGGTACCGTGGCTGAAATACCTTCGCTCATCGAATACGCCGTAATTGGGCAGCAGGCCCTTTCGATAAATTTTGCTTATCCGCCCGGCTTGCAATACAGCAGCGGAATTATAATTACTGCCCTGATAGCTTTCGGCAAAGCCGACTATCAGGGTTTTGTCCGGGCAGTCGGTGGCAAGTTTCTCTACGGCTATGCGGTTGTCCTCTAAAAAGTGCTTCTTCAACAGCAAATCTTCCGGCGGATAACCGCAGACAGCTAATTCCGGAAAGACCAACAAGTCCACATCCGACCGAAGCGCCTCAGTATAGATATTGCGCATCCTTTCGGCGTTACCAGCCAAATCGCCCACCAGGGCGTTAAATTGTCCCAGAGCTATCCGCATTTCTAATTGATTATTAAAAACCGACTATGAACCAAATCGGAGAGGGCGGGATTCGAACCCGCGGTAGGGACATGCCCTACACAGCCTTTCCAAGGCTGCTCCTTAAGCCACTCGGACACCTCTCCAAAGCAACCTCGATAATATAGCATCGACACAGCGTTTCTGCAACCAATTTAGCGTTATGAACTATCTGCCATAATCTCAAGACTAAAAATATATGGCGGACAGATTCGAGCAAAGATATAATAGCTTAGCATCATACGAGGGATAAAAAGGCTGGAGCTTCGCATCGCTGAATTGAACCAGACAGTCAAAGACAGATAGATCAACAGCTGCTCAAGTTTTATTGATTGTTTTTGTTTTCTATTCGTCGTTTTGCAAAGAATTCCTGCAACTGTTGACTGCATTCATCGGCCAATACACCTGCTGTAACTTCCAATTTGTGATTTAGGCGCTCATCCTGAACGATATTGTACAGGCTTTTGCAGGCGCCCGCTTTGGGGTCGGCACAGCCATAGACAAGTCGGTCCATTCTGCTAAGCACCAGCGCCCCTGCACACATAGGGCAGGGCTCTAACGTAGCGTACATCGTACAGCCATTTAGTCGCCAGCTTTGCAAAGCTGCCGCCGCCTGGGTCAAAGCGATTATCTCAGCGTGAGCCGTCGGGTCTTGAAGTTGTTCTTTTTGATTGTACGCTTTGGCGATTATCCTATTTTCGAAAAC
>CAYTND010000399.1:0-2650 GCA_964438965.1 uncultured Pirellulales bacterium | reverse complement strand
ATAGTCGACATAATCCATACGCGAACTACGGCCTATATAGCTGCGATAACTACTCCACACGTATTGCCGAAGAATCTGAACCCGCTCTCGGTCGGGTTTCTGCGCATGCGCTCTGACAAACACCGGATTCAGGTGGACATAGCGGCTTAACTTCAAGATGTACTCGTCTTCGTCCACTAAGGTCGAGCCAAAACGCCCCTGAAACAGATGACCACTCCGGCGATGCCTGCGATTATAGTAAACGGTATAGGCGGTTTGCAGACGGTGCATGAAACGACTCAAATTCGCTTGAGGCGTCTCTAAAACAGCGTGTGTGTGATTGGTCATCAAGGTGTACAGATACAAACGAACGTCGTAAAGCCGAACGCTCTCGGCGAGTTTATTGAGACAATACTCCCGATCCCCATCCGTACGAAAGATGGCACGACGCTCATTACCACGAATGGTTACATGGTAAACAGCGCCTTCATAACTAATACGCAAGGGACGAGCCATGACCAGCACTGTACTGTGTTGTAGACCTAAATGCAAGAAAGTACTTAGAACTTGATTCCGCTGAAAAACACCCCTTTTACAGACATATCTTTGAGGCGACATCGAGTTGATAAAAAAACAACTGCTGTCTACCAAATCATGAATGAGATTGCTAAATCTTTCACATTACAGTGTTCGGTGGCAATCGTATCGTCTTTTTTGCCTGGGTTAACATTCTGACCCCTTTGTAGAACCTATATCCCCCTTTTATCCCGTAACCACGGCTTCTGACATTTCATACTGCAGCAGTCGTATCCATCGCTTGACATTTATGGCCGCTCCGTGAAGATAATTGCACAAGGATGTCTTGTTCAGCCCACGGTAACGCGTTCGTCTGCCACCGCTACGGGCAAACTCACTGATGGTCCCTTCAATACCATTACGTTGATGCATCGCTTTCTGAAAAGCCTCCGTTTGCATCTCCCGGCGACGCTGCTGCAGGTGATCGTGATGTTCTCCAACGAGAAGCCTGCGGCGACCGTTACGGGCCTTCGTGCACTGAGCTTTAAGTGGACAAGCATCACAATGATAACTCCATTTGAAACGGTAATTCACCTGGCCCGTCTGATGGTTTTCCAGGCGACTGCATTGCGTACTCGTATGGCCGGCCGGGCATGCCGCCTGACGCTCAGAAACAGAAACCTTGAAATCATCCACAGTAAACAGCTCGCCTGATGGATTATTGGAGGGACGGGCCGGGCCCATTAGGGTTCGTTCTTGGTGATGGGCTTCGCCTAGCGTGTCATCATTTATATAACCGGCATCTACGTACAACTCATCGGCAACACCTAAACCGTGTTCCTCTTGACGTTCTTCCACAACCTCGCGACCGGCATAATCGCTGGCAGCCGCTTCGGTCGTTGTTACTTCCGTGAGAAAGCCCGTGGTAGGCTGGCCCTTCGGACGCTCGCAGGCATCTCCTTCCGGGACGCTTTCGGCGATCTGGGCCTTGTAGCCTTCCCATCCCGTTTTGTGCGTGGGATCCTTAGTGGACCATTTAACCTCTGGATCATGGGGGTTCTTAACGACGCCAGCACCTTCATGCTTACGACGCTCAAGACCCTGGACCGATAGTTCATACTGCTCGAGAAAGACCCGTTGCAGCAGCACAGCTTGATCATGTTCAGCAAGCCTTCGGTGCTTAGACATCCATTTAATCAAGGCCAGCATATCGCAGCCAGCCTGTTGATACTTGGTGTTTATCTGACCCTGACTGATCTTATGCCAGGCTATATCGCTGTCGATATAGCGCTCGTGGAAGATGGCCCAATCGTTGAACATGCCTTGAAGATCCATGCATCGCACGGTCTCAAGGAAAAGCCGGACCGTCTCGCGAACGACTTCCAGCCGTCCCATTTTAGCGACGGCTCCTATTATATGTGTTGAATCCAAGCGTTGCTTACCTTTTCGCTTAACCAAGCCTGCGGCATGAAGTGCTTGCAGAATACCATCAAAAATGAGCCGGCCATCCTTCTCGTCCACTAGTCGGCCACGAAAGGTTACCAGGGAGGTGGGATGGAATCCTGGGTCATTAATCTTGAGATTCAGAGCGTGTTTCCAACCCAGATGGAGCCGAACATTCTCAGCGGCTTTACGATCAGGGGCGGTTTCCATAAATTGCAGTAGAGTAACTCCGGCCATCACAACCGGTTCAATACCGGGCCGCCCATTGTCCCAGCAATACAATTGGCAAAGATCCCCGCGCACGTCCTGCAAAGCAGGCAGGACCTTTTGACGAAAGATCTCATACCGATCTCGTGGCCCAAAAAGGTCTTGTGCAAGGAAGGTGGCATCATAGAAGCTGGTTTGATGATCTTGCTTAGGAATACTCATGAGGTCCTCCATGACCAATTTCTTATCACTATCGGGCCAGTCTACCATATGATGTCACGATGTCAAGTCAAAAATCAAGCAGGAGGGGTTTTTCAGCAGAATCATAACTTAAGGGCTGGCCCGGCTGACCCCGAGACTGAATATGGACTAAATTAAGGTATTTGGTAATCTCAAGGCAAGGACAAACCATGAATGATGAGCAGCTATTAAAGCGGATTGTGTCGAGTCCTGAAATCTTTTCGGGCAAGCCAATTGTTCGGGGAATGCGCATTTCTGTGGAAAT
>CAYTND010000398.1:0-2656 GCA_964438965.1 uncultured Pirellulales bacterium | reverse complement strand
AAAACTTGTCTGACGACAGTCAAGAATGGAAGATAATTTATTTACAAGTCCTAATAGCTAATGTAGCGCCATCATTTTACATAATCCAGCAGACAAACCGTTCATAGAACGTGGTGAACTGCATATCAACCGGTGTAACACTGGCAACCTCCTTATCATACCTAACCGATTAGCTTTAAGCAACAATCGATTCTAAAACATGAAATTACACTGAAAGTGTTAGTGCGTAGGGTATCAGTGCAATCATCCTGTATTTTTATTGGAATAGTTACCGCAGGATTCATTTATGTCCCAGCTATTCTGGTGATAATAGTCAAATAGCTGTTTGGGATAGGATGGTTTTTTTGAGAATTACCGCAAAGCCGCTTAATTTTTTTGTGGCCTTGACAAGAAAAATGGCCGGAGATATGAATTTTTGTACCTTACGAGGAGTTTATTGTTGACATCAGTTACTGGATGCCCTAAATTCAGAATGTCTGGCCATGTTAATAACTTAAATTACTTTCTTTTTGGAGAGAATTCCTATGGAAAACATGCTCTTGGCAGAGGCAATCAAATCCATATCAGAAAATGCTTTATTTGTCACTTTTCTAATCTCGGTCGTACTTTACTTGGTTTGCGGCTTCGCGATAGTCTGCCTTGTCCACAACCTGGGAAATAAGCTGGTCCTGCTCGGTCTGCTTACTGGAGGAGCTGCGCTTGTATTTACAGTGACTATGGCCAAAGGGGCCAGCCTCGCTTGGGTTTTGGTGTTCGCCGCCTTCTTTCTTGTATTCCATGGTGCAACAAAATCCTCATAGTCAGTAAATAGCTGCTGAGGTCAAGCATTAGGACAAGAGTAAAAAGTGTCAAACGATAAGGACTACAACAAGGTGTCGGTCTTGGTCGTCGGGGCAGGGCCGGCGGGCTTGGCAAGTGCGATACAACTCAAAGTTGAAAAGCCCGATATTGACGTTTGTGTCATAGAAAAATCAGCCGATCTGGGCAATCACAATCTCTCCGGTGCCGTTTTAGAGGCAGAGCCTCTGCATACGCTGTTGGATTCGGCTGTCCCGGGCTGGCCGGACAGTGACGCGGCGAAAGATGTTCTGGCAAATGTGATCGATAAAGACGACATAATGTTTTTGTTAGGCAAGAAGTTGGCGTTCAATATCTTCTTTGTGATCGAATGGGCAAGGGCCTTTGAACTTGGATTCGGGTACATGATACACAAGGGGGACTATTCTGTATCGATAAGCAAGCTCACCAAATGGATGGGCCAGATTGCAAAAGACCTCGGCGCCGAAGTGCTGACCGGCTTTGCGGCCCAGGATATCATTCTCGACGAATCGTCCGAGACGGCAATAGGTGTAAAACTTGTTGACCAGGGTCTCGACAAAGAGGGCAATAAACAACCGAACTTCGTCGAAGGTGAGCTCATAAGTGCTGATTTTGTGGTGCTTGCCGAAGGATGCGACGGGCTTGTGACGGAAAAATTCGTGGAGAAGGCAAATCTGCAAAGACAAAGCCCACAACTGTATTCGGTGGGCGTAAAAGAGCTTATAAAGGTAAGTCCTGAACAATACAATAAGTTTACCTCAAGCCGTGTCGTTCATGCTATGGGTTACCCAATCTGGACACCGATTATTGGCCCGGCAATGTTCGGCGGCGGCATTGTTTATGCCGGTGACCAGGACCATCTAACTGTTGGTATGATTGTCGGTGCCGACTGGAAATACTGTGACTTTAACGTGCAGGATGCGCTGACGAATTTCAAAAACCATAGCTTCATAAATCAATTTATCGATGGCGGTACGGTCATAGAAGCCGGGGCGAAAATGATTCCCGAAGGCGGTTACTACGCCATACCGAGAGACCCAAAAACCGCAAGTATAGGCAAAGCTAACGTAATGATTCTTGGCGACAGCGCCGGCTTTGCAAATATGCTCAAAATCAAGGGCCTGCACAATGCTATTGACTCCGGTATGCAGGCGGCAAAGGCTATAGCTGAGACCCTGGATGAGCCTGAGAAGGCGGCGGTGAAATATACCGAGATGGTTGAGCAATCGAATATTATGGAGGAAATGAAGCTGGCAAGGAACTTCCGGCAGACGGTTGCGAACTTCGGGTCGCTGCAGGGAATGCCGCTCTCAATCCTCGGCGAACTGCTGCCGAAGTTTAAGGTCGAAAAAGACTGCGAGGCAATGACCATCGCCCGGTACAGGCTCAAACCCAACCGCGAATTCGATAAAGACACCTTCACCGCCTTAGCAGCAACGCAGCATCGCGAAGAGGAGCCGTCACATCTGACCATTCTGGATTCAGCCATTTGTAGAACCAAATGCACACCCACGTTCAATAGTCCCTGCATCACGTTCTGTCCCGCAGGAGTATATGAGACGGTCCACGACGAAGTAGTGCCGGCCAATCCGTCAAACTGTTTGCACTGCAAGACTTGCCAGAGAAAGTGCCCGTTCGACAATATCCGATGGAGCGTTGCGGAAGGCGGCGGCGGACCACGCTATAAAAGAATGTAAGGCTTTTACTTGAATTTTTTGCGACTTTAGCAGTCCCCGTTTGAAATTGGGTTTGTTTGGGTTTGTTTTTTTGGCGAAGTTAAATTAAGGTACATCATTTTAGAGCATAGAGAACATTTGGTTGGAAATCGAAATTCAAG
>CAYTND010000397.1:0-2658 GCA_964438965.1 uncultured Pirellulales bacterium | reverse complement strand
CCACGACACACGCCAGCCCACGGGCGGCGGCTTGCTGGGCGATGCTCACACCGATTCTCTCGTTCGCGGCCCGGAGTGAAAACTCAGCCGCTCTGACATCCGGCCGACGGTCCAGAAGGAATGCGGGCAGTCCAACAGGTATAGGCCCCAAATCCGGCAAATCATCTAACGTCTGCGGCAGCTCATCCGATGAGCCGGGACGACGAGCCAGGAGCACATCAAGTGCGTGACGAGCCGTAATCAGAGATAATTCGATAACCGGTTCAATCGCTTGTGCCGCTGCCAGATTCTCACGTGCCAACCTGATATCCACAGGCCCGACAAGTCCTTGTCCGTATCGCCGTTCGACAATCTCTAAGGTTTTCTGCAGACTTTCCGTATTCGCCCGTGCTATGGCCAACCGACGCCCAATAGTAGCGATATTGACTCTGGCGTTGATTACAGTGGCAATCATTGAATTAATCAGAACCTGTTCATTTGCCTCGGCTGCGAGTAACTCAGTCCAGGCGGCCCGCTCCGACCGTCTGAGCTTGCCAAACAAATCCAGTATATAGGCTACAGAAATATCTTGTGACCAGGTTGTGCTCATTACAGTGAATCTGCCGCGGCCGAGCCCGCCTAAGTTGAAGGAGCGTTTACTTCTGTCCCGGCTCAGGTTGTAGGAGACATCTGGTAACCGTCGCCCGTGAGTTTCAGCAAGCGATGCCTGGGACTGCAGTACTCTTGCCGCCGCTGCTTTGAGGCTATAGTTGTTTTCCAGGGCTTCACGCACTAACAGCGCAGTCGTCGTGTCGCCGAACCGCTCCCACCACCTGTCAACATCTGCAAAGTCATTAACGTCTTCGTTGTGCGTGTCGGCGTGAAAGTAACCATCGGACGTATCTGCTTCGGTTTCGGGCCTGGAGTAGTCCGGTCCTACCATACAACCCCCAGGAGTTCCACAGGCCAGAGCAAAAAACAAACAACAAATGCAAACTAATCGTTTTTTCATTCGATCTTCCCCTCAGCATAAGCCCGAATGCCGGCGGCTGAAAATTTGACAATGTGGTCAATCGTCTCAGCCAAATCGAATATCGGCAGGCCCGTATCACCACCTTGCTCAAACATAGCTTTTACGCGTATTACATGTATCAGTTGCCCAACGATAGAAAACACCACAAACGGAATCTTTGTTTCCTCAAGACTCGGGCAAGCCTTCACCAAAGCCGTCCCCATAGCCGTCAAAGTAGGTCTAATGATGTCATCAAGGAACATATTTGCAGGCAAGTTCTGGTCAATCATTTCCCGGGCCATAAGTTTGCAAAGCCGGCGAGCTCTACTTTCATCAACTAACGGCCCAATAAATGCTTCTGCGAAGGACCTGAGCAGAACTTCCAGTTGAGGCTTGCCGTCACTTTCAGACATCACCTTGTCGATACTTGCAATGCGGATATCGCGCATCGTAATCAAGTGGCGGCGCCAAACCTCTTGGTACAACTTCTCTTTCCCGCCAAAATAATAGTTGACCGAAGCAATGTTGCATTCGGCAGAGGCGGCAATATCGCGAATACTTGCGCCCTCAAAGCCACGTTCACAGAAAAGCTCTTCAGCCGAGTCGAGCAATCGATCCCGAACCCTTTTACTGGTATCGTCGTTAGTTTTGTTATCCTGTGAGACCACCATATTAGAACTCCTAAACGCCCGTTTTATACAATAGTTTAAAACGCTTGTTTGAATATATCAAGCATTTTTTTCACATTTTTTAAAAAAATCAAAATGAGATGCGATATACGAAATGCAAGGTGGGAAATGCGATCTGCGAGATAGAAAACGAGATACGAATCCTATCTCATAATCCAGCGTTTTCCTTTATAAGTCAGGATGGCGCCAGACCTTAGAGCGGGATCGCCTTTGAAGGCATAACTTAATTCGAGTGTCTTTCGCAGGAAAACTTTGAGCGGCCTTCCGACCTCATCTTTTGCCACCGGATGGTTAATGGCAACAGTTTCATTGCTCAGACCTGCTATAAATACTTTTATATTCTTGGCTTGTGCATCAAAATCAGACCATATAACAGCGATATCTTTCGTATTATCTTCACCCTGAAGTATCCTGTTGCCGGCCTTTGCCAGCAATTCAAGAAATGGGTATCTGCTCTTGTGACGCTTCCTTATTTGCTCAAAAACCGCTGGCGTTACAGCTTTGCCAGCCGGGGTAATTTGAAAGGTATCCGTCATCAGATCGCAGTCAGGGTAAAAGCCAACATCGTTACCTGTATTGTTGGTAAGCGTTATTATCGTGTACCAGAATCGGCTCGGCTGGTTACCAAGGCTTCGGGGCAGAACAATTTGCTGTGGATGAGTAAATTCCATATCCACCGTCCATTGGCCCGGAGCAGGGACAATAGCCGGCTCAGGCGCAGCCAAAGAAACACAGGCTATCACCGCTGAAATTACTAATGTCTCATAAAAAACCCTTTTCATCGCATGGCCCTCATCAGAAAATAATATGCTTTGTCCTTTGCGAAACCTAAACGAACGTTTCCATCCGTATTTTACACTAAAAGCGTTCAAAAGCCAAGAACATTTTGCCCTTTATTTGAACTATTGCAAGGCTTTATTTGAGAAGAAAGGTGATCGAAAAGGACTCGGCTATACAATAAAATAAGTAACCTATATT
>CAYTND010000396.1:0-2663 GCA_964438965.1 uncultured Pirellulales bacterium | reverse complement strand
AGGCCCCCGTCAGTGTTGCTATGTCAATGATAATATCGCATTTTTGTTTGACGGCATAGCTAAGACCATCGCACAGTATCATCCTGCCTTCGGCGTCGGTATTTTGCACCTCAACGGTTTTGCCGCTGAAGGTTGTAATAATGTCACCGGGTCGATAGCTCGTTCCGCTCGGCAAGTTTTCCGCCGATGGAATTATTCCGTAAACATTGACCGCCAATCCCAGCTCCGACACAGCTTTCATCGTTGCCAATACTGCGATACCGCCGCTTTTATCTAATTTCATTTGGTCCATATTGGCGGCCGGCTTAATGCTTAATCCGCCGGAATCGAAAGTTATCGCTTTGCCCACCAGACCAACCGTAAGCTGACGACTTGCAGCTCTGCCGGCCGGGCTGTATTTCAAAACAATAAATCTCGGCTTATTTTGCGAGCCTGAGCCGACTGCGAGCACACCACCCATACCCTCTGCAGCCATTTGCTTTTCGTCAAAAACTGTACAGTTCAACCTCTTCGCACTACTGGCTAACTCTTTTGCGGCGGCGGCTAATTCGGCTGGATTTATTACATTGGCAGGCCGATTTGCTAATGTCCGGGCATAGCTTTGTGCTTTGCCGATAGCACCCCCTCTCGAAAGACCTTTGTTTAATTTTCTTGTTTTTGCCGAGTCTGAATCAATCAGCTCAACTTTAAGCGAATCCGCCCGTCCGTTTTCGCTCTCAGTAACAAACTCATCATAGCGATAGCTGCCGAAATATGCCCCTTCCGCTACAGCCCTGCCCATTGCAGATAAATCGAATCGTCCACCAAATGCTTTGTGCAACGCCAGGCTGATGGTTTCTATTTTCATTTCCACTGATTTTTTTGCCACGTTAGATGCCGCTTTGCGAATCGTATCAAGTGTTGCTTTTTTCTTTTCACCTAAGCCGACCAGCAGAACTCTTTCGGCTCCTATCCTGTCGTTGCCATAAACGATTGCACTGGTTCCGTCTTTTGCTTTGAAATCGCCTAATTTAATCAATCGTTCGATTGCACCGTCGAGCTTACCGTTGAGCTGCGCATTTAATTTATCCAGCCCTTTAGCATCCGAAAACAGCCCCACCGCAAGCAGGTCTGTTTTGCACTTGCTGAAATCAACCTTCCGTGTTTTTAGTTCGACATCAATAATCTTTTTCATCTTTTCTGGCCTTTATTTTCACTTTTTACTTTTGCTTGTTTTTGGCTCGATGCCGCAGATAGCTTTCGATAAAACCGTCGAGTTCTCCGTCCAGCACCGCATCCACATTACCGGTCTGGAAGTTGGTTCGATGGTCCTTGACCATTTGATAAGGCTGGAGAACATAGCTTCGTATCTGGCTTCCCCAGGCGATTTCGCCCTTATTGCCGTACAGTTTTGCAATCTCATCATCCCGTTTTTGCTGCTCGAGCATATATAATCTGGCTTTGAGCACTTTCATAGCCTGTGCTCTGTTTTTGTGCTGGCTTCTTTCGTTCTGGCACTGCACTACGATACCGGTCGGCCCGTGTGTAATCCGTACCGCCGAGCTGGTCTTATTCACATGCTGACCCCCGGCCCCGCTGGAGCGATAAAAATCAATGCGCAGATTCTCTTCATTTACTTCGACGTCAATATCGTCCTCAAATTCCGGGATGCAGTCCACCGCTGCAAAGCTCGTATGCCGCCTGCTCTGCGAATCAAATGGGCTGATTCTAACGAGCCGATGCACGCCGGTTTCGCACGAGAGCTTGCCGAACGCAAAAGGCCCGCTGACTCGCAGTGTTATCGAACGAATTCCCGCCTCTTCTCCCGGCGTGATATCGAGCTCCTGGAATTTGTATTTGTTTGCCTCGAAGTACCTTGTGTACATTCTAAGCAGCATATTTGCCCAATCGCAGCTCTCTGTTCCTCCTGCGCCGGCGTGAATACTAAAGAAGCAGTTCTTCATATCTTCCGGTCTGGATAATAGCCCGGCTAATTCGACCTGTTCGCACCTTTTGACAAGTGCACCCAGGTCATCGACCAACTGTGCCAGCTCATCCTCATCCGATTCAGCCGTTGCTAATTCGAACAGCTCCTGAAGGTCTTTAACTTCGCGCTGTATTTCTTCCACCGGCTCAATGACTGATTTAAGCGCGCTCAACTGCGAGACCACAGACTGGGCGGTATCAGGATTGTCCCAGAATCCCGCCTTGGACATCCGGGCTTCCAGTTTTTGCAACTGGGATTTCTTGTTGGACAAGTCAAAGCCAGTCCCGGATTTTTGCAACCCGGGCCGATAGCTCTGATATTGCTGATTTTAATTCTGTTGTTTCCATATCACTGATTATTAACCTCTGATTACCTGTTACTTCCAACTAACTTCTTGTCCTTATACCACATCAAAGTAAGATATGCAACCCCCTGCTCCACAATTAGAAAGGGGTAATTGCGTGGAAAATAGGATTTGACAGCCGCCAACGTAACCTGTTATATTGCAAAACAATATTTAGTTTAGCCCCCGGACCTGTGCCGGGGGGCGGTCGTTTAGCCGTCGCCGGTACGGCGACGTTATACGTTATTCGGTTTCGGACCGGAGTTTCGTACGGAGGGTTTTAGCCCACCGAACAAAAATGTTAGGGAGACTGGATTATGACGTTCACAGCGCTATTTGGAGCGTTGGTCATTT
>CAYTND010000395.1:0-2663 GCA_964438965.1 uncultured Pirellulales bacterium | reverse complement strand
AAATGCGCAATAGCCCAGCACGTAAAAATTGAGTTTTCAGTACTAAGAACTATTTTTTTGTAACAAAACGGCCTTCTCAAGCGTCTGATATAATAGTTATGGGTTTCGTTCTATACTAATTTTTGTGGGATTGATGTAAGCTCTTTATTTACAAAGACCTGTGATTCTAAGAGAAATTTTTTTGAGGAAGTCATGAAATTGCAGCGAAAGAAAAAGTTAGGCGAGCTACTTTGTGAGAAATCATATCTGGACCATTCCAGCCTTGAATCTGCGCTTGCCGAACAAAAGATTGAACATCGGCGTTTGGGCCAGATTTTGCTGGACCTTGGCTATATAACGGAAGCTCAGTTAAACGAGGCACTTGCGCTCCAGGCGGGTATAGAAAGGATAGATTTGACTGACGTCTCGATAAGCAATGAAATCATTACCCTTGTTCCGGCGGAACTGGTCAGCAAATACAATATTTTGCCGTTACGGTTCGATACAAGAAACACCACAGGGAACGCAGAGAATAATCAACCATCAACAAACAATAATCAATTATTGGCTGTGGCGATGACGGACCCGTTTCAGCCGCAGGTTCTTGAGGATTTACGGCTGGTAACGGGCTATCCGGTGCGTCGTTATTACGCTGACCCGAAAGATATGGAAAATGCGATAATGAAATTCTACGGCAGCAACGTAGCAAGAATGTTAGATAACCTTGTCCCGGCTGAGAAGCGGGCGGAGGCTGATGAGCTGGACAACGGAGATTACTCACCGGCGAAGCTGCATGAGTTAGCGAGAGAGCCGTCTTTAGTCAATCTTGTGAACCTGATAATCCTGGAAGCAATTGAGGTCCGTGCAAGTGACATCCACATCGAGCCGTTTGAGTATGAGGTAAAGATAAAATATAGAATCGACGGCATGCTTGTGGAGAAGTCGCCTTCATCGAAGCGTCTTCAGGCGGCGATCATCTCGCGAATTAAGATTATGGCAGATATGAACATCGCCGAACGGTTTGTGCCGCAGGATGGGCATATCGAATTTTCCGGCAAAAACGGCAGGGTCGATATTCGTGTCTCGACCGTGCCGACGGTACACGGCGAATCTATTGAACTGAGACTTTTGGACAGGACGGTATCACTGATAGGGCTTGAAGAGCTGGGGATGAACGCTCAGTGCCTGGAAGGCTTCGATCAGTGTCTGCATAAGAACCACGGGATTGTACTTGTTACAGGGCCGACCGGCTGCGGTAAGACAACGACACTTTATGCAGCATTAAAAAAGATATACTCGCCGGCTGTGAAAATGATAACAATAGAAGACCCTGTTGAATATCAGCTCGAAGGTATTAACCAGATGCCTGTCAATCCGAAAAGGGGACTTACATTCGCTACGGGTCTTAGGCATATCCTTCGTCACGACCCTGACATCGTAATGGTGGGAGAAATCCGGGACCGAGAAACCGCTAATATCTCAATTCGCGCAGCGTTAACCGGACACCTTGTTTTTTCGACACTTCATACAAACGATGCTCCGGGCGCGGTTACGAGATTGATAGATATGGGTGTCGAGCCGTTTCTTTTAGCCAGTTCGCTGGAAGCGGTGCTGGCCGAAAGACTGATTCGCAAGATTTGTCCGAAGTGCAAAGAACCTTACAAACCGGACGAGCATCTAATCAAGAACCTAAACGGCTCGATGGAGATTAAACCCGATACGAAGTTCTATCATGGCGCCGGCTGCAATGAGTGCAGTCAGACAGGGATGAAGGGGCGAACGGGTATGTTTGAATTGCTTAGAATAACCGGTAAGCTGCGGGAACTGATAGCGGAAAGACCAACGACCGAACAGATTATAAAAGCGGCACCGGCAGACCACATAAGTATGGTACACGATGGCATCAGCAAGGTCTTAGAAGGTATCACGACTCCTGAGGAGGTTTTCAGAGTCTCGAAGAGTATCGGTGAAGAAGAGTAAATCGTGAAGTGAATTAGTGAATCGTTAAAAATGAGCCAGTTTTCTTACAAGGCAGTTAACCAAAGCGGCGGACACGTTAGAGGAACGATAGAGGCGATTGACCGCAGAAGCGCCGTGGCCACTCTAACCGATAAGGGCCATTTCGTAACAGAATTGGCCGAAGAAACTCAATCGCCGAGTGTTACCTCAAGTGTCAACGGTGGCGAAAAGGCGGCGCTGGACCTGAGCCGGTTTATGCAGTTCGGCTCACGAAAGGTTACGAGCAAAGACGTTTTAGCTATGACCACGCAGTTAAGCACAGCTTTGCAGGCCGGACTTCCACTGCTGAACGGGCTTAAGCTTATTCACGAGCAACAGCACAAGGCAGCGACGAGAGAAATGTTAGGTGAGCTTGTGAACGCGGTCAGCTCCGGACAGTCACTTTCAGAAGCTATGGCCAAGCACGAGAAGATTTTCAGCCCGTTGTATCTGTCGATGATAAGAGTCGGTGAGACAGGAGGAATTCTGGAACAGACAACGGCTCAATTAGCAGGAATACTGACCAGAGATGAGAAGATAAAGACAAATATGAAAAATGCGGCGGCGTATCCTATCTTTGTATTGTGCATCGGACTTGCGTCTGTGACTATTATAATCACGTGGATACTGCCGACTATAATAGGAACGATAAGCGAGACCGGTGCGTTACTACCCTGGCCGACAAG
>CAYTND010000394.1:0-2666 GCA_964438965.1 uncultured Pirellulales bacterium | reverse complement strand
TATGCTCTAAAATGATGTACCTTACTTTAACTTCGCCAAAAAAACAAACCCAATCTTGTCCGCCGTAGGCGGATTCAAACCCGGCAAGGAGCAACCTTCCGAAAATTAGCCGGTTAGCAGCTCGAATTCTTCACTGCTGAGGGATTGTCTCAATTTTTGCAGAGCAATTAGTTCAATTTGGCGGATTCTTTCCTTACTGAAGCCGAGTTCTTCGCCGATTTGCTTCAAGGTTTTTGTTTCCTTTTTTATTGGCGAGCCGACCAGACCAAAACGGTTTAAGATTATATACTGCTCGCGTTCGGTGAGATTGTTTTCGATAACCTGCGTCAGGCTTTGGTGTGCTCGTTCGATAGCCGCGAAATCGGCTGCATCTTCGGCTCTCAACTCGCGATGGATATGTGCCAGCGAAGCTGTTTTGGCTTTGCCAAGCCGGCCGCTCTGCGCAGGAATCTTACGGGCAAAATCCTTGGCTATGATCCATGATGCGAAAGTGGCGAATCGAAAGCCCCTGGTATAATCGAATTTCTCAACCGCCCGCATCAGCGAGATATTACCCTCACCGACCAAATCGAGCAGATTTGCCCCACCAGTGGTATGTTTGCGTGCAATGCTGACTACAAGTCGTAAGTTAGCTTCAATTATTCTTCTTTTTATCTCTTCAGCCTCGGCTAAATAGTTCTCTATCTGACGGAGTCTTGCGCCCGAGACGCGAGTCGGCTTTATGCCGGTACGTGTTCGGCTGGCTAAGAATTTGAGGTAGTTATATTTGCGGAACAGCTCGACCTCATGTTCTCTATTGAGCACAGACACATTTTTCAGTGTCTGCAAATACTCCGGCAGGGAACCGCCGGCTAATTCGAGCGGCTCTCCGGAAGTCCCGTAATCCCGGCAGGGATGCCTTTCGGCAGGGACGCCTTGTGGCGGAGTCCCAAGGACAACATTCTTGCCGGCGAGCATCTCCGCATTGCCGATTGGCTCTGCAAGGATTTTCTCCGCGGCTCCTTCTTCAAGAAATTCATCGCTGGGGATGAATTCAATCTTTCTGGCCAGAAGCGCCTTTGTCCTTCGTCGATTTATAATCCGATATATCGAACTTTTATTCCTGTTGAATCGCTCCATCAGGTCTTTGACGTCGCAGCCTTGTTTGAACAGCCTGTAAATCTCAGCGGCCTGGGCCGGTTCAATTACAGTTGTGGACTGTGTAGAAATAGGTTTATCAGGATTGGCCCTTTCGTAATTTAGCAGTGTGTATCTGATGGTTTCGCGGCATTTGCCGGTTTCAGTGCTTATCCTGTTTATAATCTGGTGGCGAGAGAGGTTCGTATCGGCAGTAAGTTTTTCAGCCTGCTTTATAATCTGCTGCTTTTGCTTATCTGTCAGTCGCGAAAAGCTTTTGGCCCTGGTGGTAAGGTCAGGGTTTGCCTTGAGGAATTTATCGACCGTTGATTGCAAAAAGCCGAAACGTCTCTTGCCGTCATCAAAAATAAATTTTCTCGCAATCAGACCTCGTTCTCGCCAGCGGTGGATGGTTTTTGTTGAAACGGCTAAGGTTTTTGCAAGCTCTTCGATGGTGTAAATTTTTTGGCTTTGCTCGGTGACGGGACGAGCAAGCCGGCCGCTTAGCTTTGAGATGAAAATCCGCAGGTCATCCAACAGCTCATCACCTTTGATCAACTCCTCCGCCGCCGGGCCTTTAGGGTGAAAACCCGTGATACGAAAACATACAAACTCGAAAGGATATTCCTTGTCCGGTTCGATAACTGCATAAAGCTCCTCCGCAGCGTCAAGCTGTTTGAGACGCTTCTTTTCAGGCGTAAATCGAATCTGCACCAACAATTGAGCTAAACTTTGACTCTTTATCTTTCGCATAACCAAGTGTCCATTTTACCAGAATCAGGTGCAAAAAAACAGCCGTATAAAACCAATCATAGAAATTTAGTGCGCTCGATATGCACCCGCTTTGAATCCGGAGAAGGCAATTACCCCTCCCTTACGGTCGGGGCTCTGTTTAGTGAAGAAAATCCGAAGCACGAAATCCAAAATTCGAAACAATATCGAATGTTCAAAATACAAATTCTCAAAAAAACACCTCAGCGGATGAGACACTGTTTTGAATTTTCGTAATTCGGATTTTGAAAACGTTACCATTTTTTGTACTTTCTGTAAAGCTTTAGTAATACAGCATTTATGAAATAGAAACTTTTTCGAATTGGCAAATAGCGGGTTGTTGGGTTGTATGAGGGTTGTAGTCGTGAAGTCGCGAAAATGGGGTTATTTGAGGGGGTGCTTCAAGGGTTGCCCGGTACGCCTGAGGGCTGGCAGGATCGGTCTGAAAGACACTGTAAATGAAACTCTATATCATGCCCCGATCGTTTACATTTTCGATGTTATCTGATAGAATGGTGTGTCGCTGTAAGGAAATTCTATCTTCCACAGGCATATTTAGAGAGGTCCACCTGCACCTTGCGGGCTTGTCACCACGAATCTTGGGCCGGAGATGGAAGAAATCTGTTATTGAGAATAAGTATGACCGATGTCACACGCATTTTGACTGCAATTGAACAAGGCGATGCGAAGGCTGCAGATAAACTGCTCCCATTAGTTTATGAGGAACTGCGCCGTTTGGCTGCTCAAAAGATGTCGCAGGAACCGCCCGGCCAGACACA
>CAYTND010000393.1:0-2681 GCA_964438965.1 uncultured Pirellulales bacterium | reverse complement strand
GCTCGCTTACGATTTGCACCATTCTCATAAGTCCCTTCCGGCATTGGGTGAGGTACTCTTTAGGTTTTTCGAGGTCTTCCTGTTCAACAATTCTCATCGCGAGATTGACGTATCGCAGTATCCCGTCCAGGGGGTCATTTAGCTCGTGGGCGACCTTAGAGGCAAGCCTGCCAACAGCAGCCAGTCTTTCTGTGTTGGCAGACTGCCTTTGGATATTGACCTTTTCAGTTACGTCTTCGATTATGATGATACCGCCGAGTTTTTTTGCTGTTTTGCTTTCTTTCAGTGGTGTGCAGACGATTCGCAACAGTTTTGTTTTGTTGTTCGATGTATAGCCTACGTCATTAAACCGGCATGTTTTTCCCGTTGCAATCGCTGATTTTAATTGCCGTGTCCAGCCTAACCATATCTTGTCATCGGTACCTTTTGCTAAGGATTTATCGATGTAATGGCCTAACTTGATTAGTTTTGTTGCCTGAGGATTGGCCTCGATAATTTTCAAATCCGGGTTAAAGGCAATAACCCCTATCGGCAATGACTGTACGATTGACCTGCCAAGCAGCCCGGAACCTGACTGGTCATTTACGGTGTGTTCCTTTAGTTGGTCGTCGTTTCTATCTGACTTTTCTGGTTGTAATTGTGGATGTTCTGGCATAGCTATGATAATAAAACCTGTCTCCACTATTGTCAAGAGTGGGCGTTGCAAAAAAACAACGCACGCGTCCCTTTTTTCGGACTGGGGAGGTTGCTTGTTTAGCAAGAAACATAACATTTTATAAAATAAGCAGCTAAATTGATTTGTTCTGTGCCAATATTCAGCTATCAGTGGGTAAAGTTGGTTTCTGACGTTGCTATTTATCAACGCTACAAACGGCCTCCTTAATTAGTCTGTCGATGTCGGCTGGATAATTCTGTCTAACTTTATACCGAGCAAGCATTTGTAAAAGTTGAAATAGGGTATTCGTTTACCCTTTGCTTTGGAACGAATTTTGCTCTAAAATACTTTTGCGTATTTTTACAAGGATGAGGGTCAAACAGTGTTATGCAAGGATGCATATGATGGACCGAGCTGAAAAGCGCAAGTATAAGCGATTGGGGGCGAAGTTTGATATATCCTGCCGTGAAGTTGGTTCCGCAGCAGAGCGGGCCCATACCGGCTGCACAGTGAATGTAAGTCCCGGCGGTTTGTATTTTGAGACCGGAAGCGCGACCTTTAAACCGGGCAGCCTGTTGGAAGTAGAATTGTCAATACCGCCGAGGCGAGGTCTGCTTGAATTTGGCGGCAGGATTTCGGGCTTCGCCAGGGTACTGAGGACTGATAATATCTATGAGTCTGCCAGAGGCACGAATTTATCTTCCGAGATATTCGGCGTGGCTTTGCAATTCTGCCGCTCCCCAAAGCTCTGCACATAAAATCAGCTTTTGGCGTTACCTCGCTATCACATCCTAATTAGTTCCTGTTGCGGAAACCGTATTTGTCATTCCCGCGGAAGCGGGAATCCAGCTTTTTCGCTCTGGACCCCTGCTTTCGCAGGGGTGACATCGTCGGTGTCTTCTTTGCTGCTGGTATATTTGGTGCATCTTATCAGCACGTAGCGCAGATAGAATTTGATTATCTGCCTGGCCTTGAGGGTCTATGACGATGCTTTACGTGTTTCTCTATGGCATTTAAAGCTTTGCTGCTCATAGGATTGGCTTCAAGAAGGACCTTCGTGTCAAAAAAGCCCTCGAAGACTTCCACCGCCGGCCCCGTCATATAGACACAATTATCTTCTTCGCACCAATTTAAGTTCAAGTCGCCGTCCGGTAAATGCGCGGCGCATATTCGCTCTGTTCGGCCCGTAAGCACCCCAGCCACGCAGGCGGCGCAAGCGCCACTGCCGCAAGCCATCGTAATTCCGCTGCCTCGCTCCCACGTCCGCATTGTAAGTTCTGTTGGCCTATCAATCTGAACAAAATGAACATTGACCCGGTTTGGAAAAAGACGGTGGTTTTCGATAGCGGGTCCAAGTTTTTCAAGTTCGATTAATTCCACATTATCACAGAAAAATATAGCATGCGGATTACCCATCGATACGCAAGTCATCAACAATTCCTGCCCAAGGACTTCGATGGATTGTTCGACGACTTTTTCGCCGGGCAGATTTACAGCTATATCTTTGGGCGTCAGAACCGGTTGGCCCATATTGACACAGACTCTTTGGACATTGTCAGTGTCATCTACTGTAAGCCCAACAGTCAGGTTGCCATTACCGGTTTCTATATTTAACGAGGCGGGAAAAGGCTGCTGCCCCGGCACGGTGAAGGCTCCGCCGGCCTCGGCTAATTTATGTTCATAAGTGTATTTTGCCACGCACCGGATACCGTTTCCGCACACTTCGGCTTCTGAACCATCGGCGTTGAAGATACGCATCCGCACGTCGGCTGTTTCCGAGGCGGTTATGAGAATCAACCCGTCAGAACCGATTCCTCTGTGCCGGTCGCTGACGATTTGAGCTAATTTTGCAGGGTTCGCAATCTTTTCCTCGAAGCAGTTGACATAGACGTAGTCATTGCCCAGCCCGTGCATTTTGGTAAATCTCATTTCATTTCTCCATACCAAAAAATCCGCTTTAGTATATACATATAGCTGTGGTAAATCAAATCCGTTTGCAGAAATATGCAGAACTATATAATCTGGC
>CAYTND010000392.1:0-2687 GCA_964438965.1 uncultured Pirellulales bacterium | reverse complement strand
TATTAAGGTCTGCGCAGGCGAGCAGGTTTCCTTTTTTGTCGAAGTAAAGGCCGTTGGCCCGTCCGGGGCTTTCGTGGAAGGTTGACAGCTTGCCGTCCACCGACCATTTGAGAATTCTGTTATTGGGCTGGTCAGTGAAGAAGATGTTGCCCTGGGCGTCAACAGCGGGGCCTTCGGTGAATTTAAAGCCGCTGGAAAGTTTTTGCACTTTTGCACCCGGCGCAATGATACCCGCCTTTGCGGTGTTTGCCGGAGTTATCGCTATCAGCTCGATACCTTCGCCGGTTCCCAAATTGCGGGAATATTTTTTATCCCTCGGATTGTTCCAATGCTCGTGGACACCGAGACTTGGCAGTCTCTTAACATTGCCGGAATGGTCAGGGTCATAGAATGTCCGCGAAGGTGGATTATTCGCCAGTGCGGCCTCGTGGAGATAATCGTCCGAACCAGGCATCCTCGCGTATTTTTCAATATTGACCTGCAGGATATCCAGGCCGACTGAATCGATAGCCACGGGGTCCTGCGAAGCTAAAAGACAGGAAGCCCAATCGTTATTGAAAGGAGCAGCCTGGAATTTTCTCGGTACGCGTTCGAGATAGTGCAAACCGGCGTAGAGACCGTCGAGTAAATATAAAACGGTTTTGCCTCCGATATGAGCGTGGCCCATCAAATCCACTAAGTTTCTGTATTGAGCGGTTTCTTTTGAGGAAACGCTTTTGTGCATATCGTAGTATCCTTTTTCGACGGGAGTGCGAATCAATGAGCCATAATGGTTTTTGGCACAGAGGGTGACGCCCGCAAGCGGATGTGCTTTGAGGTTGGCGAGGTTAATAAGATACTCGGCCTGTTCAAATGAATTTGGTATATAGTCCTGCTTAAAACCTTGTGGTTTGCAACTCCAGTAGAAAGGTACTGACGAAAACTCTTCTTTGACTCTGCCGGATTTTCCCTGACAGTCCAGATAACAGACGTCCGGGAATTCCTTGTGCAGAACGTCAAAGTACTCATTGGCGAAATAAGTCAAACTGTCACCAATCGTGATGTCGGCTTGTCTGACACCGGCGGCTTGAGTAAGCTGCCTGAGCAGTGCGGTAATTATCTGGGGTGAAGTGTTCATGTAATCTATCCAGCTTTCGAGGTCGTAGGTATCGGGATTAACCGCCTTAATGGTACGAATAAAACCGACAAAGTTAACTTTAATTGTAATCTTCTCGCCTGGTTTATATCCCACATCGCCTTTGTTACGGGTTTTGTTATGGTAGCGGAAGATCGCATCCCAAGCTGCGGCGTCGGTGTTTTTGCCTGTCAGGTTACGGATAGCCTGTGACATCATTTTATCACAAGCTGGCTGATTGGTATGTTCCGGCTTCCACCAGTGTCCGTCACCGGGGCCTTCCCAATCGGTAGCATCAGGGTCGTGCACCCATACGACACGGCCGGGATAAATTCCTTTGGCAACTCCTATCGGCTCATTCGCAGACTGGGGTTCAGCTAATACTAATTTCTCGCCTGTAGCGCTCATAGCCAACAACAATGCCCCGACACCAATGGCGATACATACCAAACCAATTACAAACCGCCTCCTTGCGAAATTGAGTTTGGCTTTTCTAAATGCCATTGTTGCTGCACCCAGGCCTACAAGCCAGGCCACAAACCCTGAAGCTAACGGAAAAGCAATCCGCTGACACGGATACGTCGCCCGTGAAGGCTTCGGTATTACCCGGACCAAAAACCATATCAGTGACACCAACCCTGCTATGGGAAATATCCACATTAAGCAGTGATATTTCGTTTTGCGCTTGAGGCGTTTAGCTGTTTTGGGACATAAGTGGACGTGTTTTCTTTTTAAGGATTGCATTTTTTACCTCCTAATACTTAACTGTGCTTATTTATCTCCACCCGGGCAGCTCAGTCAAAACAGAACCGGAATTTAGCAAAAGGCAGATTTCTATCTCAATAATTTGATGCAAATATAATCGACTCCTCTGAAGATTTCAAGCTAAAATCCCTATCGCTGGGCATGATTATTGTTCCTGTGAGGCCGAATATCCCCCATGAGCGGGACGAAATACGAAATGCAATAATCAATTATCAATTAAAAAGGGGCCTATACCGATTGATTCGGCATAGGCCCCGAATTGGCGCAAATCCGTTGCCCTATCGTCTGTCATTGCGAGGCTTTTGAAAAAAGCCGCGGCAATCTCAATTCTTTAGAGCTTCGTATCAACATCAATTACCACTCTGGCTACGGTTGCTCCCTGGCCGTCGGCAGGCGAGCATCAAGCTGTGAATCCGTTACTTCGGCATAGACCACACTGTATTCATCCATGTCAAAACGGCTTGTCAAACGGCTCAGTCCTGCCGGTAAGCCAGGCAACCTCAGCTTGTGACAGAGCGTAGTTGTAGAAGCGGACATCGTCCACCACGCCGTCGAATTCGTCGCTCGGGTCACTACTATCGCTACTATCCCATTCCTGGCCTATCGACCACCGTGTATCCGCGGCCGGATTGCCCGTGGCTGTCTCCGTGCCTCGCAGAGCTCCATCGACGTATGCGTATGCGGTGAACCCGTCCCTGACGTACGTTATCATATGCCACTGGTCGTCGTTGATAGCGGGTGGGTACACATTAAGGGTGTCAGATTCCACCAGCAAAGAGCCCTGATCAACGCCAAAAACGAAATCGTG
>CAYTND010000391.1:0-2692 GCA_964438965.1 uncultured Pirellulales bacterium | reverse complement strand
CCTGGTTTGCTAACTGAAAGCCAGGCCATCGCTTCGAGTACATCCAGAACGTACGGTTGTACCAGGAGCCGTCCAACAGGCCGGATGTCGAGAAGATATGCAGGCCCACGTCTTGGGCGCCTTTGCTCGATAAAACATCCACTTCAATCTCATCCAGCTCCGGCGTCATCTTTTTCTGACGCATGTAAAGGAATCCACCTTCTTTGACGAGCACGTCCGAATTGGCCCCCAGGATGAAAAAGGCAACGTCGCGATCTTTGTCCACGTCTCGATGCGGTCCTTCCAACAGGCCTTTGTGGAGAATCCTTCCACTAACCGCATCAAGCCCATAGACGCGGATACCGCCGTCGAGATAAGTCGAACGTCCCGCCGTGAAGTAGGCCACGCCCTTATCGAGCAGCACGCTGCCGTGGACCGGCCAGACTGACTCGACCTGGTCGAAGTAAGCTATGCGCCGATCGGTCGGTGCCGCGAGGAAGCGCCACACAAGCTCACCGTCGGACGCCCGAAGGCAATATACGCGTCCGTCGGCCGACCCAAACAGAACCATGCCATCTCGGATTGTCGGCGGCGAGTCAATTCGCCCTCCGGCCGTAAAGTGCCACAGGACCTTGCCGCTTTCCCTGTCGAGCGCATAGACGGTATGGGCGTCCGGCTTGGCCACGAACACCTTGCCGTACCAGGCCACAGGTGCCGTCAGCGTGCCTTTCAGCTTGGTTTTCCAGGCGACCGACACGTCAGGAGCCACGCCGGCAGTTGTGGTGCCGCTTCGGGCCGGGTCGTGGCGGAACGTCGGCCAGTTGCCCATCGAAGGAGATTCCGGCTCGAAGGCCTTTCTGTAGGCCGGCCCTTTCTCCAGACGCTTCTCATCTGCGACTTCCTCAAGCGCGACCTCCGGTGCGGTTTTCAACGCCGCGTAGCCGAGCAGCTTCGACCCGGGTTGGCAGAAACACTGGTCCGACGGAACGTACAGCATCCCGTTCGCCGGCATCATTCCGTACTTGCAGGCTCCGCGAATAAAGTTGTTCTGGCCGTGGTCGTCCCCCTGGAAGTCAAGGAACTCGGCTCCTTCGTAAGAACTGATTAGATACCGGACGGTCGCCTTGTTGCGATAGCAGCGATGGTGGTGTTCCGGACTTCGCAGGTTATTGACGAGAATCCGCTTCTTCTCCTCGCCCGAGCGAAGGTCCCAACCAATGACCATCGCATTCGGGCTCTTGCGTACCGGCTTGCCGTTGTCGTCCACGCTGAGCATCCCGCGCCAAAGAAGTCCATCGACTACGAACAAATCGTCCCCTTCCCCCCCGCCGATTGGCGGGACGGTTTTCTCCCAAAGCAGCTTGCCGTCCGTCGCATCATAGGCGGCGACGAACTTTCCACCTTGCATGACGATAACATCGTTGACGGCAAGCAGCGTCCTCGGTGTGGTACGCTTCGGTTGGACCCTCCACAACTCACGGCCATCCTTCAAATCAAGCGCGACCAGGTCTTTGGCGCTCAAATAGATAATGCGTCCGTTGTCAATCGCCAATGCCAGAGGGCGGATTTGACCGACCTTTTTCTCCCAGATCATCTTTGACGTCCGGCCGTGGACAGCAACCAATCCGCCACGGCGGACTCCAGCTACATCCTTAGCTCCCCTGCGACGGGCAATACCTTCCGGTACTTGTCGAGTATAGGCAACGGCGATGCCGTCACTGACCAGTATCTCTCTCGTGCCCCGCGTCGCTTCAACCGTAGCAATGATATCGCCCGTGGCTGCATCCAGTATCGACATGGGGGCCCGGTAGCGAAGAGTTGTGTAGAGCCGGTCGCCGTCGGCAACGATTCGACGTTGGTTTCCGGCAGGCACGTCGGTTCGCTTGCCGCCTAACGTGGTCCAGTCTTTGCCTTCATATTGCTCGAAACTCCATTCACGCCAGCCCCAGGCCTCGAGCGACCGCTTCCAAAGCAGCCTGCCATTAAAAGCGTCCCGGCAAATAAGCGACCAACGGTCAGGCAGACGTTCGTCGGTGATGCCGATAAGCCCTTCGTCGAAGAAGTAGAACAGTCGGCCGGCGGCCGAGACTGGCGCCTGAATCCCCGACGGTGTTTCATGGCTTCGAAGCCACAGCGGAGGCGCAACCCACTGAAGACTTCGAGGTGGTCCGACTACGGAATCATCGGCAACCGCGTTGTTGCTTGCATCATGCAGGAAATGTGTCCACTGGTCAATATTGTCAGGCCAGGCTTTGACGAACTTTTTCCACTTGCCGTTGCGCTGTCCTGGGGACTCCGCCGTAAGGCGTCCCCAAGCGGACTTACGGAGAACGTAGGCCACTCCTCCGGGAGCCAGAACTCGCATACCCTCGTTTCTGGTGACATTACCCGCATCCTGCACGACAATCAGGTTGATTAGATTATCCGTATATGGAAGTACCGACCCTTCAAATCGCTCAACAGAGACAGGCCCATAGATGCCCTGCGCCCGGATATAGCTTCTTGCCTCGGCAACCTTGGCCGGGTCCGCTTCGAGTCCATGAACCGTATAGCGGTCACTGACGCGCAGGGCCGCCGTCAGCTTCCCGTTACCACAACCAAGGTGGACCACGATGCCACCCTGCACACCGGCGGTATCGAGAATCTCTTTGGCCAACGTTATCGCATCAATCCCTGGCCGCCGGCGGGCGAGCTTTTTTGCTTGGGCTGTACA
>CAYTND010000390.1:0-2705 GCA_964438965.1 uncultured Pirellulales bacterium | reverse complement strand
TAATGGATATTCTCGCCTGCTCTGCAAAAGACTGCAGGAATGAGCTAGACCTGAAGGTATTTGAAGCCCATCAGGTCGAACTCGAAAATGAACAGATCGAGGAAATCGATGAAGCGCTGTTGACCTGTCCAAAATGTGGTCGATGGTATCCAGTCATTGACGGAATCGCCTGCATGCTGCCGGATGATTTACGAATGACAGGGAAACAACGCATCGAAGAATCGAAATTCCTTGAGAGATGGAAGGAACAGATTGACTCCGCCATTCTTGAAAATGGAACTCCCTTCGGGCTTGCACCTTGATACCATAACTCAATAGCCCCGTAGTGTAGAACAGGTATCATTTGTGATCTTGTGCATTCCGGTCCAGCATGCGAGGTTTTGGAATCGATGAGCTTCAATTGCTCTTCGGTGGAATCTCCTTGCGACCCAGGTTCGAGTCCTGGCGGGGCTACCATTTACTCTCCCTTATTGGACATTCTGCTTCTTGGAGGTTCTGGAAGATCGCCAACATGGTCACGATGGAGTCGCCTGACCTGTGAGAGAACAAGTCTGTCGCCATTGACAAGAATTTCGATGTTGACATGGTCCTTCAGTCCACTTGTCGATATCTTCTTGACAAGAACTGCTTCAACCTGAAACACTCCTGCAGGATTATCCATGACAACTGTGATGTTTAGGGGTTTGTCCTCACCCTTTTCCAATATAACATCATTAATCGCCATGGCACTAACACTATGGATATCGACCTTGCCTTTATGGAACGGGACCATCGTTCGTCCCTTTGACAGATCAGAACCATCAGCTATCTTGGTGACGCCTGCTTCGAATGTCAAACACTGGATGTCATCATCATGTGAATATATTCCATGTAGGATTGTTGATAGAATATCAGCTACTTTTCCGGGGTTGTCGTAAATATGATCTAATTTCCGTTCAAGTATCGGTGCTGCAAGCTGAATTGCAGCTTGATAGTGTTCCTTACGATGAATTACCATTCCGATGTCATGAAGATATGTGGAGGCAAGAACTACCAGTCTTGCATCGTCTAAATCACCGATTCCTTCCGCAACAACATTGGGTTTGAAAGTTGCATCAAGGATGTCAAAAATACGAAGTGCATTCCCCGTTGCTACTTCTGCATGTACAGTGCCATGGTCAGTGTATCCTAGCCGGGAAACAGCCATTCGATTAGCTGTCTTAAGAAATGCTTGTACTTTAGGAGAGCCATGAAGATACTGATACATCTCAAGGGCTTTGGTATTAGGTTTGAGAAGGTCGCGGGGGGAAACCTTCTCTCTATCGAGAACATGCTTGCTATTCATTCTAAAAGACCTCGAAGGGACCCCTTTGGGGTCCCCGGAATTTGATAAGACTTCCGCAAACGGAACTGCTTAGATTTCTCCTGCTTCTTCTTGAATTGTCAATAGGATTCTATCAGTTGCAGTAGTTGCGCGCTTGATGGTCTTAAGATAGTCTTGTCTTGACTTCTCAAAGGCCGTACGACTGATTCTCTGTTTCTTCTTTCGAATGAGCAGCTGTCTAAGGCCAGCCTTGGCACCCTCAACCTTCTCATCTTGTAGCTCAAGCTGTGAGATTAGGTCGCGATATTTGGAACCGAATTGCATGAGTTCTTCCTTGAGAGATGGGAGATCAGAGTCTATCTCCTGAATCTGTGACTTCAAGTCACGTTCACGAATCATAAACTCCTTCTTTCGCACCTTGCCCTTTCTCCTCGCAGCCTCGAGTTTCTCAAGGTCCATGGCTAATGCAGTCTTTCTTGAGTAAGTCTTTGCAAAATCTGACAACAGTTCAACGGGCGCTCCTGCTTGTCGGGTATCAGATACTCTTTCACCCTCTCTAGCTACATCGGATCCCTCTTCAAGCTCAACTCTTCTAAATAGGACGTAGATACCAGCTACAAGTCCGATTATTATTGAGAAGAGTAATGGTCTCGCAGATGCAGAAATTGAGGTAGTGTAGACTAGAGTGATTTGTAGAGCGTTGTACTTTGTTGTATTGTACACCTTGTACTGTAAGGTTGTATCAAAGACACCCTGGAGCAGGCGGTAACCACCGGATACCTCAACTGTATTCACTGAGTATGGGAGAATCAAGTTCACCTCGTGAGTTCTAACGAGAACGTCACCAAATAGCCCCATTGGAAACTCAATGCGGTCACCTTGTGCAATCTGATCATAGTATCCAGCAATTTGCACTTTGTAATCAATTTGGAAAGTGTACTTGTATCCTGGCCAGAGCCCATCGTCACCAAATCTGTCCTTTAGTAGATTGATTTGGAGGTCAACGGTTTGGTTCAGTTCCCAAGTTCCACCCGGTTGGGTGCTAGCTAGAATACCAACATCATCATAGACAGTAATAGTGGTAGTATACTCTGGAATAGTGAAGACGAATATGTTCTCCTTTGTATTTCCAAGATTTTCCACGTAGATGGTTTCATGATATAGAAGCCATCCCCAAGGATCTACCGTGATATCGGTCTGTCTGTCAGCAATGATATAGGGAGTAAATGAATTCATGGTGAACGTCATTTCTTCATCTTGCATAGGTGCAAGATTACTCCACGTACCCTCAGGTTCACCGTCCTGAAGACTGTCACCACTTCTAAATCCGACAGAGGTCTCTGCATCTCTTAGTACATAGGGTACAGTTGGTAGTTTTGGAAATGTGATTTCGTACTCATTG
>CAYTND010000389.1:0-2712 GCA_964438965.1 uncultured Pirellulales bacterium | reverse complement strand
GATTCTCTCTAAAAATCAAGATGGTTCATCTCATTCATTTAGTTTATTTGGTTTGTTTCGTCGATTTGGTTTGTTTTGTACGAAATGAACTATATAAACTAAATGAACAAGATGAACTAAATAAATGTTGACTTTTTTTATGAATTAAACGAAAATTTGAAGGGAACTAGATATTACTTATAGGTAGAGAGGAATGAAAAACTTGATAAAATCCATTTTTGCGTTGGCTTTGGCATCGTCGGCATTTTTAATAGGGTTTTACCTTGGTCAGGAGAAAATAGTCTCGAAGATCCCGAATTTCCAAGATGAACTTGAACGCAAAACCTAATTTTTCTATTTGCTGAGCCTATAATCTTTTACTCAACAAGTTTTTCCATTTGGATATTTCCCCTTTTAAAAACAACAAATCGGGTTGTTGACTAATTCAAAGGGCAATCCTATAATAATTTTTCACCAGTGATTATAACTGGTTTTTTATGAGTCTACAATGAACATAGGCATGTACGGTATCCTGTTTGTCTTCGGAGCGTTTACTCTGCTTTTGATATTAAATCCAAAACTATCTTGTTTTGGCAAAAGGCTTAAATCTCCTTTATATCCAATTTTACGCAAAAAATCTTTAAAAAAGCGAAAGCAAGTTAAGACCACCGATTATGGATTTGACCTGGGAGGAGGAGCTTCAAAAAAATTCCAAAAAAAAGAAATGAATGGTTCGAAAAAAATAAAAATACAGGATTATGGTTTTGATCTACATAATGGGAAAACTGAGAATCAAGAAAAAGATGCGGAAAAAACCAATACTATTAAGCAGAAAATTCTTTAAGCGGACATACTGATGGCAAAATTGCTGCATGCCTTAAGATTCATTTTGATTTGTGGATTTTTTCTTATTATTTTTGAGAATTGTAGGCCTTCCCAAGTTTTGATTTCACCTATTCCTTCGGATATTAAAAGTATGGAAGGGTATGCTTCATTGAGAATAACCACGGGTCAAAGTGCAGCCCGATCAAAATTTTCGTTTTTGCTTTCTCTGCCCAACCAGGGAAGGATGGAAGTTTCGGATTTCCTGGGCCGTTCGATTTATCAGATATTTATAGTGGAGAACAAATCTTATCTGGTAGTGCCTTCGAAGAAAGTTTTCTGGCAGGGGGAGGAAGAAGAAATAATCGGAAAACTGATGTGATTTCGCTTAACCTTGAATGAAATGATGAATCTTTTAAGTGGAAAATGGCCGGTTTCCAGAAGTGAGGAGAACAGCTTTAGCGACTGGGAATTGGAAAGAGATAGTAAGAACAGAATAATAGTTGGAAAACGGAATGATCTGGTATTTCGAATTCAGGAATTCATTGAAAACACTTATCTTCCCCGGAGCCTGATCTACTCCCATTCTCAAACCAGCGGCAGCCTGAAAATTCTCCAAATTGATTTTAATCAAATTGTTAATCCCCAAACCTTTGAAACCGGTTTTTTAAGCCGGTACCAACAGAAGTCCTGGACCGAGATTCAGGAGCTGATGAATGAAACGAGTTAAATCTTTTGCCAAGATAAATCTGGGATTAGAAATCTTAGGCAAGAGAAAGGACCATTTCCATGAAATCAACACTCTCTTTCAGGCTATCGAGCTTCATGATGTTATGGAATTCCAGCTTCTGCCGGACAATCAGATTTTGCTTTCGGGTTCGGATGAAACTATCTCTTGGGCCAAGGATAACCTGATTTTCCGGGCAGTTTCTATTCTGAAAGAACAGATTGGTGTTTCCGCCGGCATAAAGATTCATGTTAAAAAGAATATACCGGCTGGAAAAGGACTTGGTGGGGGGAGCAGCAATGCCGCCATTACTCTCCATACCTTGAATCAAATTTGGGACCTGCAGGTTGACAAATTGGAATTGATGAAATTGGGAAGCTTGCTTGGAGCTGACGTCCCCTATTTTCTTGAAGGTGGATTATGCCGGGGGACCGGCAGAGGTGATAAAATCCATACTCTGAAGGATTTACCTCTGTGTCACTGCCTGTTAATTTTCCCGGATTTCCCGATTTCCACCGCTGCTGTTTACGCGAATTTCCACAGTTCCTTGACTTCGACGAAGAAAGGCAGTAAAATTAGCAGGTTTTTAAAAAGTTATGAATTTCGCGAGTTAGGAAACGAACTAGAAGAGACAGTATTTAACCTTCATCCTCAAATAAAAGCTAACAAGAGTCTCATGTACAGTCTTGGAGCTGAGTTATCATTAGTTAGCGGCTCGGGTTCGGCGGTTTTTGGTCTTTTCCCGGAGAAGGAAAAAGCCATCGAGGCTTTTGCAAATATAGAAGGCAGAGTTCGCGTGTCTCTGGTGGAGACATTATCGCGAGAGCATTATGTACAAGGAATACAATTTGGGGTGTAGCCAAGTGGTAAGGCAGCGGCTTTTGGAGCCGCCATTCGGGGGTTCGAATCCTCCCACCCCAGCCAGGAAAATAAAAACTTTTTCTTCCAGAAAAGCTGTTTGGAAGTAAAAAAGAATGAGAGAAGAAAAGCTAATGAAGATATTTACGGGCTCTTCAAATCCGCAGTTAGCAAAAGATATTGCGGCCAGTTTAGATGTCGAATTGGGACAGAGTGTTTTAGAAAAGTTCAGAGATGGTGAGATTCATTTTTATATCGATGAGAACGTACGCGGTGAAGACGTCTATGTGGTTCAGACAGGTGCTCAGGAAATAAATTTTCATCTC
>CAYTND010000388.1:0-2715 GCA_964438965.1 uncultured Pirellulales bacterium | reverse complement strand
GACCTGGTCAAATCATCGAGTTGCTGTTTTATTTGCTCAAGAATGTCGGAACCAAGTCTGTTACGCTGGTCCTGCAGGTCTCTGCCGTGTTCATCAAGTTTGCCCTTATCTACCTGAGGTGGCCGGCCCGTAACTTTTTGCAAAGTGTACCCATCCTGAAACGCCAGACCCTTTACCACGGTGTCAGCTTGCGAAGGCGTTAGCGCAGGGGTAAGCACGTCTGCACGGAAATCCGGCTTGGTGGACTGAACTATTTCAGCTACCTGGCTTTGCTTGTGTTCCGGACTCCATACCACAAACCTCTGCTCAAGGGACGTTCCCGGGTCTTGAGTCTTGAGTCCTAAGTCTTGTGTCTTGAGTCCCGGGTCTTGAGTCTTGAGTCTTGAGTCTTGGGTTTGCTGCTGGTACTGTTCAACCATCAACTGTTGGTCTTGCGGGGGTATGCCGGTTTCACTCCGGTTAAGCAGTTGTAGTTCCCGTATGCTCTGTACTATTAGTCGAGGCTCAGCCGATGTACCATATTGCGTTTGCCCCGTTAGAAATCGGCGTTGAAAGCCTGACAGCTCACTATGAGAAGTAATTTCTAACGGGGTTTGCGGTTCCTGCAACCCTAAATCAGAGGCAAAAGTATCTTTGCCGGACAAAGCCTGTTTCTCCAAAGCAGTTCCATGCATTCCCGCCGGGTACCTGCCTTGCAGTGTACGGTCATTAATTCTTGTGCCCGGCCTGAAGACTCCGGAATAGCCGGGCCTTGTAGTAGTTACTGTCCGGCTCCGTAAATAATATGGCTGAACCCTGTATTTGCCGGCATAATGGCCGAAGTCTTCCGCCCCGGCCGAATCCCTCAAAAAAGAACTAAGTGAAAAAGAACTAAGTGAAGACGAACCAAGACCAGTCCTAAGACTCGTAGTTGAATCATACGGCACAGTATCGCGGAAGTGCCTGCCACGGCGGACATTGCCCGTAATTACCAGATTTCCGCTCGTATCAACCGGATTACGATTGCTAATCAGACCGCTCTGGGTACTGCTCGGCGGAACAGTGCTCAAACCAGCAGGATTCCTTATCGCATGATTTTCTATCGAGAAGCTTATTGGCGAACTGAGAGCGAAAAACACCGCTATCACTGTGATAAAAAGCCAATTCTTCATAATACAAAGTACCTCTCTGTTTTTCCTGATACCCTGTCAGGTAGTGCGGCCTTTCTTGTATTTCGGTTTCTCAGCCCAGCTAAGTTTCGTGGCCAGAGTGTCCCATTGACTGCGAAGCGGATTGTTCACGATTAAAAAATCGTAGCTTTCTCTCTCGACTCTCACAGCATCATCGATTGACAGCCTCAACGAAACCTGGCCGTCGATAGAAACAGTCGTGCCTTCATTGACCCGTATTCCCACGACCTCTATTATGCTGTCGGCCTTGATAACGATTGGCCGAAAGCTCAGTGAATGAGGACAAATCGGCGTAATAACCATCGCCTCCATCTTGGGCGAGACTATCGGGCCTCCTGAGGATAAATTGTAGGCCGTTGAGCCAGTCGGTGTGGAAATTATCAGCCCATCACTGACACAACCGGCTAACGGCTGACCATCCACCGATATTTTAAGCTCAACCGTTCTAAAAGGCGGCCCAGCCGTGATGAAAACATCATTGATGGCTGCTGAGCAAAATTTCTGGGTTCGGTCCTCTTCCCGGCCATCGCTGACTTCGGAAAGCTCAGTCGAGCCGAAAACTCTACAGCTTAGCATCATCCGCTTGTCTATCCGGGCTGTGCCTTTTGTCAAACAGGGGAAAAATTCCTTAAGTTCACTAACGCTGAATTCCGCTAAGAAACCAAGTTTGCCGACGTTAACGCCTATCACCGGCACATTTGCTTTACTCACATTCCTTGCCGTCGAGATAATGCTCCCATCGCCGCCGAAAACTATTGCAAAATCACATTCTTTTAGAATCTCAACTCTACATTCCTCAACGCTGCAGCTTGCAACTATCTCTGCCTTGTCCTTCGCAAAACCGGCAAATTCGTCAATAGCCTCGTGGACTCCCTCCTTTTTAGGGTCACCGAAAATCACTAATTTTGGCAGAGATTTCATACCTGGCAATCTCGTTATCCATACATCGAAAATCCGAATATCGAATCCGCCACAGGCGGGCGCTCCTCCGTAAGTCCCGTAAGGGACGCCTTACGGCGGAGTCCTTAGGACTAACAGGCGTATCTAAATTCGAAATTCAAATATTCAAAATCCTGGGTTTTGACTTTTGGACTTTGGTTACTTGTACTTGCTTTATGCTTCGGATATCGAACTCCGGACTTCGCGCAGTAAGCATTTCTTTAACGGTCTCTGCTATCTTATCGGCATTTATACCCGCCTCCATAAATTGCTGCGCCCTGGAATTGTGTCCTATAAACCTCCGTGGTGCGCCAAGTAAGCGTATGGCCTTTGGTGAATGGCTCGAAGCAGCAGCCAATTCGAGCACGGCTGACCCGAATCCGCAGGCGCTCGCGTGGTCCTCTACCGTGATTATGCCCTTTCCCTGCTCCAGCAGAGAGACAATCTTCTCATCGACAGGAGCAGCGAACCGGCCGTTAATCACATCAACCGCGATGCCATCTTCAGCTAACAACTCAGCCGCTCTTAGGGCTTCTGTCAGGACGCTGCCGTAACTGACAATCGCAACGGCAGATTTTTTCGACCTTTTGACGAGCACGCTTTTGCC
>CAYTND010000387.1:0-2741 GCA_964438965.1 uncultured Pirellulales bacterium | reverse complement strand
GCCGCCTTCGGGGCCGAGGTCTATTATATAGTCTGCCATCTTAATAACGTCAAGATTATGCTCGATAACCACCACCGTATTACCCATATCGCACAGCCGCTGCAGGACGTTTAAGAGGTTATGAATATCAGCGAAGTGCAGTCCCGTGGTCGGCTCATCGAGAAGATATAATGTATGCCCCGTAGCGGCCTTGCCCAACTCGGCGGAAAGCTTTACCCTTTGTGCCTCTCCGCCGGAAAGGGTCGTCGAGGTCTGCCCCAACTGCATATAGCCCATACCAACATCGGCCAACGTTTTCAATATCCGTACAATCGTCGGGAAGTTCGCGAAAAAATTAAGCGCCTCGTCAATCCTCATATCGAGCACATCGGCAATGTTTTTGCCTTTGTAGGTAACCTGCAAAGTCTCCGGATTATATCTTTTGCCGCGGCAGCTCTGACAGGTTACATAGACATCCGGCAAAAAGTGCATCTCAATCTTCTTTGTCCCCTGTCCCCTGCAGTATTCACAGCGTCCGCCTTTAACGTTGAAGCTGAATCGGCCGGGCTTATAACCGCGAATCTTCGCTTCCCGTGTCATTGAAAACAGTTTTCTTATCACATCAAACACGCCCGTATATGTAGCCGGGTTGCTTCGTGGCGTCTTGCCTATCGGCGACTGGTCTATTTCTATGACCTTATCAATCTGCGAAGTGCCGAGAACGGTTCTGTGCCTGCCCGGCTTTTCGCGAGACCGATACAGCCGGCGCCTCAAAGCCCTCAGCAGAATCTGGCTGACCAAAGTGCTCTTGCCGGAACCGGATACACCAGTTACGCATGTGAATACACCGAGCGGAAATTTGACATCGATATTTTTAAGATTGTTTTGGGCTGCTTCCTTTACCTCAACACATTTTCTCAGGCTGTATTTTCTTCGGTTTAAGGGCAGAGCTATACTCTTTTTACCGCTCAGATAATCACCGGTCAGCGACTCCTCGCAGCCGGTAATATCAGCCAGACCACCCTGGGCAACAACTTCACCGCCTTGGGCGCCGGCAGCCGGGCCTATATCGATAATATGGTCCGCATTTCTGATTATATCTTCATCGTGCTCAACTACTATAACTGTATTGCCTAATCGGCTGAGCCGCTGCAATATCCCTAATAATCGGTTGTTGTCACGCCTGTGCAGACCTATCGTCGGCTCGTCGAGCACGTAACAGACCCCGACCAGGCCGCTGCCTACCTGCGTAGCTAAGCGGATTCGCTGTGCCTCGCCGCCGGCAAGGGTGCTGCTCATCCGGTCTAAGGTCAAATATCCAAGTCCCACATCCACCATGAATTTAAGTCGCGCCTTTATTTCCTTTAGCACCGCAGCCCCAATCACAGCCTTCTCTTTGTATAATTTCAGTTTATTGAAAAATCCCTGTGCCTTTTCGACACTAAGCGCGGTCAATTGATGTATGTTCTTACCTCCAATAGTTACAGCTATGGCCTCAGGTCGAAGCCGGGCACCCTCGCAGCTTCGACAGGGTTGTTCCGAAAGATAGCTGTGCAATCTGGTTTTAACATACTCGCTGGTGGTCATTTTCCACCGCCGCACAAGATTCGGAATAACTCCTTCGAATCCCACCCCGTATTTACGCTCGTCGGCTGCCGTCGTCCCGTGCATAAGAATCCTTACGTACTCTTTGGGTATTCGACTAAAAGGTATCGATTTACTTATCCCCATCTTCCTGCAGAACCTTTTAACCAGCCGGTTATAAAAGATGTTCATTCTCTTGCCCCCCTTGCGCCAGGCATCAACTGCACCGTTTTCCAGCGAGACACTTTTGTCCGGCACAATCAGGTCAGGGTCAAACTCCAGAATCGTCCCCAGGCCGTCACAGCTCTTACAGGCCCCGTATGGACTGTTAAAGCTGAACAGCCGCGGCGATAACTCCTCAAGACTGGCCTGCGGATGCTTGGGGCAGGCAAACTTTTCGCTGTATATAACCTCTTGCCATTCCAGAACGTGTTTCTCGTCTTTTATCAGTTGCCCGTCATCCGTAGTCTTTTTTACCCCTCGCTTACGTTCGGAGCTTTGTCTTCTGTCTTCTGTCCTCTGTCCTCTGTCCTCCTGGAGCAGCACCAGGAGTATCCCGTCAGCCAATTTTAGTGCCGTCTCCACAGAGTCAGCCAACCGGACCCGAATCGAATCCTTGATTATCAACCTATCGACAACCGCTGCGATATTGTGCTTTTTATTCTTGTTCAAAGCCGGGACGTTGCGTACATCATAGACAGCCCCGTCAACCCGCACACGAACAAAGCCTTCCCGTTGTATGCCGGCGAAAATATCTTTGTGCTCGCCTTTTTTGCCGCGAACCAACGGGGCGCAAATCTGGAGTTTCGTATCCTCGGCCGCCGAAAGAATCGAATCTACTATCTGTGAGGAATGCTGGCTTGTAATCTCTTTGCCGCATACCCAGCAGTGTGGCTGACCCACACGGGCAAAAAGCAGTCTGAAATAGTCGTAAATTTCAGTAGTGGTAGCCACCGTTGAGCGGGGATTGCTGCTGGCGCTTCGCTGTTCAATTGCAATAGTAGGCGGCAGGCCGGTAATCTCGGACACCGCCGGTTTCTGCATCTGTTCGAGGAACTGCCGGGCGTAGGCGCTAAGCGACTCGACATATTTTCTCCGTCCTTCAGCGTAAATGGTATCGAATGCAAGTGAGCTTTTGCCCGAACCGCTTATACCGGTAATCACAACCAGCTTATCAC
>CAYTND010000386.1:0-2745 GCA_964438965.1 uncultured Pirellulales bacterium | reverse complement strand
GTGGAATGTCGAGTTTCTCAAGGGCATTGTCAACCGCGCCGGAAAGTAACAACTGCTCGATAGCGGCCCGTTCTGTGTTGGTAAAAGTTCGTGAGCCGCAGCCGGCTGCAAAGCTTACTAATAAGCTTGTCCAAATGATATACTTCACTTTTGCCTCGATTTACTAATTCTCAAAGGTTGAAAGAACATACACGGTAAAAATCTTTACCCGGAACGTAGTACTCTGTAAAACCTCAATTAATGGGTGTCATACGGTTGTCTTTGCCTTTCCAGTTTGCATTTGTCATCTCCTCAATTTCCAATAATCCTAAAATACAAGCACCTTGGTACTATAAGCTCTTTTTAGTCCGGTTCAAGGCAAAAATATACAAGCAGCAATGCAATCCTTAGCATACCGGCAAATTAATACCGAGCGCATACAACGTCAGGCAAAAACGGGTGGTTGTCCTATCACCTCATGTACAAAGGAGAATTGTAAGGCCCACGAACAACAGCAACCCTGCGACCACGCACACACATCCAAGCAAGAGCTTGCGGGACCTCCGGTACCAGAGGTATATTCCGGAAAGGACCCACAGCCACATAGATATTGCCACAGCGTCAACGAGCACGGCCCAGGTGATATGGGCGAAATACGGCTGAGCGTATCCGGCGCGGAAATGCAGGAAATGCACAAGCCGATAGAACGAGAAAGGCTGCTGCCTCTCGACGATAACCAGCGAACGATGGCGGCGCCAGGTGACGCGATAATTGCCGCCGCCGCGAATGCGAAGGATAATCATCTGGTTGGCATTCGGACGTCCCTGAATGCGGTGCGCCCCATCCAGGTTCAATAGTTGCAGGATTGCACGGGCCTGTTCCGCAGGGGCTTGGGGAAATGTGTCATCAGGAACGAATTCAACCTCTCGAACAACCTCCCACTTCGGCGGGGTTATCTTCAACCGCTCGATGAACCACCTGTTGTGATTCAGGCAAAAGGCGCTTGTAGCATACACTGCCATCCACGGCAGCAGGAACAAACCCGTGTACAAATGTATGTAATGCACGACGCGATCCACGCGTACCCATCCACTACTTCCCATATAGAAGCCTCCTTTTCAATGTAGGCGCTCTCCACTTCACTGGAATAACCGGGGACAGCGGGGCTGTTGAAAAAGTCCAAATTCACAACCAAGGGTGCCACGGTCAAACTTGTTTGGCCGTGCTGAGACACGAAAATCAGGCTTTGCCCCATAGACCAGCCATCGCTATGAGGTTTTTCAACAGCCCCACAGCCACCTTCCTTTGTTTTTGCAGTATGTACCACAGACGACACAATATTATTTAAGCCCCAAACTCTCCTCCAGCTCGAAGACGATATTCATATTCTGAATCGCCTGGCCGGAGGCGCCCTTGACTATATTGTCAATCGCAGAAAAGCAAACGACTTTGCCTTTCACACAAGTTACAAAGATATGGCAGTAGTTTGTCCCTGCGACATCCTTGACAGCAGGAGCATCTCTGCGTACCTGTACAAATGACTCATCTTGATAGAAATCTTTATACAGCTTTGACAGTTCTTCATTGCTAAGGTTCTTTTTTGGTTGGCAATAAACTGTTGAGAGAATTCCCCTGTCAAAAGGTCCTACGTGGGGCTGAAACAGTATTTGCACATCCGACCCTGCAATTTCGGCGGCGATTTGTTCCATCTCCGGCATATGGCGGTGTGTGCCAATCCCGTATGCAAACAGATTCTCGTTCATATTTGGAAAATGAAATTTACTCGACGGATTGTTCCCCGCACCCGATGTGCCCGTTACCGCATTGACGATAATCAAGCTTGTCTCAATAAGGCCTTTTTTGAGTAGCGGTGCAATGGCTAACACAGCGCCGGTGGGGAAACAGCCGGGATTGGCAACCAGGACGGAGCCTTTTATCTGCTCGCGGAATAGTTCAGGCAGTCCGAATACGGCCCGTGCCAGATTAGCTGTATCGGTATGCTTAACATTGTAAAACTGTTCATAAATATCCACATCCTTGAGCCGATAGTCCGCACTAAAATCAATCACCTTCAATCCGGCATCTAAAAGTTTCGGTACAAAGTCCATTGAGACCTTGTGGGGCAGACAGCAAAGGGCGACATCAGCCAGGTCTGCCAGTTTGTCAAGGTCTAACGGCTCGATTTGCAGAGCGCACCGCCCTTTAAATTGCGGGAAAGCGTCTTCCACCGCCCCGCATTCTTCCGGCAGCGCAGTCAGATAAGTAAGCTCCGCTTCGTTGTGGCGCAGGAGAATCCGTATCGATTCGGCGCCGGTATATCCACTTGCTCCGATTATTGCAACTCGTATCATTGTGTCTTCCTTTCTTTTCTCAAGTATTGGCCAAGAATATCAGTTTCACTTTTAGTGGTCAAGCTTCCTCCTTACCAAGACGACCGAACAAGCGCCAATAACTAACACAGTACCCAAAAGGCAAGTCGCCGTCAAAGGCTCGCTGAATATTACCACGCCGGCTACATAGCACAATACCGTCTCGAGCATGAGCAACAATGAACCGGTCTTGACCGGCACATACTTAAAGCCTTCTGTCATCAAGAGCTGACCGATAGTAACGCTGGCACCGATGCCCAGCAGGATAAAGACGCCTTTTAAGCCGATGGCCCCTTCGCTGCTAAAAGCCGGTCCTATGACTAACCACATCCCAACCACACACTGGGAAAAGTAAATCGCCAATGAATCGTCCGTATCGTGGAGCTTGCGTATCAGC
>CAYTND010000385.1:0-2762 GCA_964438965.1 uncultured Pirellulales bacterium | reverse complement strand
GGTCCAATTGCATGGCGACGAAGACCCGGAGTTCTGCCGATTGTTCCTTTCTCATAATGTAAAGACGATGAAGGCGATACGTGTAAAAGACCAAACAGACATCGAAAGAGCGGACAGCTTTTTCACGGATGCTATTCTGTTAGATGCTTTCGACCCTGAGAAGTACGGCGGCACAGGGCTGACTTTTGACTGGAACGTCATAGGGCATATCGGCAAGCGTGTTTTCTTGGCCGGTGGGATAAATCCGGACAACGCGGCGGAAGCGGTTAAATTAGGAGTTTATGGAATTGATGTGTGCAGCGGGATAGAAGCTGAGGCGGGTAAAAAAGACCATAAGAAAATGAAAAAACTGTTTGAAAATATAAAGCACTTGCGAGGGTGAGCCGGGCAAGAGACCCCACACTTACGTGTGGGGAATGTCAGAAAAAGGATACCACACATGTAAATGTGTGGTGGCAAACCACGCGTACACAATATGAGGAACGAGATATGAAATACAAGGGCAGGTTCGGAGATTATGGTGGTTTCTATGTGCCGGAGGTTTTGATACCGGTACTGGAAGAATTGGAAGAGGCTTTTTATCGTTTCTATGAAGACCGGCAGTTTGTGGCGGAGCTGTCGCAGCTTTCGAGAGAATACGCCGGCAGGCCCAGCCCTCTTTATTATGCGAAAAGATTCAGCGAGTATGTCGGTTTCAAGGTCTATCTAAAACGCGAGGACCTTCTGCACGGCGGCGCACACAAGGTCAACAATACGCTCGGACAGGGCCTTTTAGCCAAATATATGGGCAAGACCAAGCTCATTGCGGAGACCGGCGCCGGCCAGCACGGTCTGGCTACGGCGATGATTGGGGCATTGTTCGGGATGGAAACGAAAATCTTTATGGGCGTAATCGATATCGAGCGGCAGAGTGTCAACGTTCATAAGATGAAACTCTGCGGGGCAGAAGTGATTGGCGTTGAAGGCGGGACGGGGACATTGAAAGATGCCATCAACGATGCACTTCGCTACTGGACGGCCCACGTTACCGATACGTTTTATCTTTTCGGCTCAGCCTGTGGGCCGCATCCGTATCCGACGATAGTAAAACATTTTCAAACCTGTATCGGCAAAGAGGCCAGGCAGCAATGCCTCGAACAGCTCGGCAAACTGCCGGATATGGTTGTGGCTTGCGTAGGCGGAGGCAGTAACGCAATAGGTATTTTCTCCGGCTTTATAGATGACAAAGACGTCAGATTAATTGGTGTTGAAGCCGGCGGCAGGAGCCTGAGCAGCGGCAAACACGCTGCGACACTTGTAGCCGGCAGGGTTGGTATCCTGCACGGTGCAAAGGCCTATCTGCTGCAGGACGAGGAAGGGCAGATTCATGATACCGAATCGGTAAGTGCGGGGCTGGATTACCCGGCTGTTGGGCCTGAACATTGCCTGCTAAAAGATACCGGCAGAGCCGAATATGTTGCGGCAGAAGACGACGAGGCGCTCGACGCCTTCGGGCTGCTGACTCAAAGTGAGGGGATACTGCCGGCGCTGGAGAGCGCACATGCTTTAGCCTATCTTGTCAGCCAAAAGGGCAAGCTGGACGCCGACCAAATAGTGGTTGTGAATCTTTCCGGCCGGGGCGACAAAGATGTTTCGATTGTGGAGAAACGCAGACCCTTGGAAAATTGATTATGCCAAAAGACAGCGCTTCTACGATATTGACTATTGACAGTGTCAGTCAGTGTTAAGGATTTTATTGATGAAGACATACGAGCAGGTTTTTTCAGAACTAAAAGGACAAAATAAAGCGGCTTTGATACCGTTTTTCGTGATAGGCGACCCTGATTTTGATACGAGTGTGAGAATCGTAAAAACAGCTATCGATGCCGGGGCTGATGTTCTTGAATTGGGGATACCGTTTTCCGACCCGATAGCGGATGGGCCGACAATTCAAAAGGCTGATATTCGCGCAATGAAAAGCGGAATGAATTTGGGAAAGGCCCTGGAGTTTATCCAAAAGGTCAAAGATTACAGGGATATTCCAATCGGACTGTTGATGTATTACAACCTGGTTTATCAGTACGGCACAGAGAAATTCTTCAACGATTTCCACAAGGCCGGCGTCAACAGCGTTCTGGTTGCCGATTTGAGTATTGATGATGCCGATGAGATTGTTGGTCCTGCCAAGTCGGCGGGGCTTGATACAGTTTTTATGGTAACGCCGGTAACTGTTCCTGAGAGAATGAAACTGATTGCTTCCAAAACTACCGGCTTTATCTACACCGTTTCGGTATTGGGTGTTACCGGCAGCAGAGAAAACCTCTCCGATACGATTGAAGGGCTTCTCGGTAAATTGAAGGAGCTTACCAGCGTGCCGGTGTGCGTGGGTTTTGGAATCAGTAAAGCCGAACATGCGGCAACCGTCGCCCAGGCAGGGGCCGACGGGGTGATAATCGGCTCAAAAATTGTGGGACTAATAGAGAATAACCTGGACGACAGAGAGAAGATGCTTGCTGGGATTTCGACTTTTTTGAGTGAAGTCAAGGGTGCAATTTCAGTTCGGACGTAGTTGGAGGGTGGGCCTGCGCTCAACGGTTGCGGAGCGGATTCCCACATTTTCATAACTATGGACTTTTTACAGATTATCGCAATAAAAGGTTCTGTGTTTGCGTCTATACACAATGTACGTGAGAAGGTCTGTAAAAACACTAATTTCCAGAGTGGCAATTAGTTGGGTTGTAACTTTTTTAACCTGTTTTGGAGGCTAATATTATGAAGAGGTA
>CAYTND010000384.1:0-2771 GCA_964438965.1 uncultured Pirellulales bacterium | reverse complement strand
TCGCAACAAGTTAATGGTAGAAAATCCACGCGCGGCCACGATGAGGTTGCCCAGTTCAGGGGAGGACCTTGGCATACCGCTGCATGTGGGCGCAAAAGCTTACTATCACCGGGAAGAGCCGGGCTTTATAGTGACATATGCAGAACCCCTGGCGCTCTTTCTTTCGATAACTGTGCTTTGTGCCACTGGAACGTGGCATCTTCGATTGCGTCTCCATCAGCGACAAAAGAACCGAGCAGATAAGTACAACCTGGAGATTGTTAGTCTTATCGAGCAGTCACGCAAAATCGAAAACCTTCATGAGCTACGTGAGGTCCGTCAAAAGTTATTTGACATATTCAGGAGAGTCCTCGAAGACCTCGACCGGGACAGAATTTCAGCAGAATCGTTTCAACTGTTTACCTTCCCGTGGGAGGTGGCTCTCAGCACAATACGTCATCATGAGTGGATGCTCATTAATTTGCCCTCGAAGATAGAGGTGTCGAAGGAGCAATCCATCAAGAAACAGAAATAATAGCGATTGACGATATACTTTTTATGAGTTAAACTTTTCCACATAGCTGATGAGTCAGGAGCTTAAATGATTTAAGGATACCTGTTATGGGAAAATGCAGCCTGTTCGCCTTATTGGCTTTTGGCTTAAGTATCAACCTGTTACTTACCGGCTGTGTAGAACGTAAGCTGACAATCAACACCGAGCCGCAGGGGGCGTTGGTTATGTTAAACGATGAGGAAATAGGCACCTCACCTGTTACGGTCTCGTTTGAATGGTACGGCGATTATTGGGTCAGAATAAGCAAGGAGGGCTACGAGAGCTTAAATACCCACCGTCCGTTAAAAGGGCCGTGGTATGATAAATTTCCATTCGATTTCTTCGCACAAATAGTCAGCCCGGACAGAATCGTTGATTCATACGAATGGACGTTTGAGCTTGAACCCAAAAAGCAAATAAGCCGAGAAGAACTAATCCAGAACGCTGAGAAACTGAGAAAGCAGCTGCTGCTCCCTATTTCAAACTAAAGGCACTGTATGGCTATTCTAAAGTTGGACAGGTATGATGAGGACAAGGAAATCGAATTTGAATTGGATTACCTTACGTCTTTAACAACCAGCCAGCGGTTTGAATTGATGTTCAGAAAAACCCGGGAGATGTTGAGATTGCTTAGCTCTGCCACAGGTAAGAAAGATGGACTCAGAACAACTACTGAAATTATTAAAAGAAAACCACGTTAAACAGTTACTAACGCAGAAACAGTACGCCTGTTAGTCCTAAGGACTCCGCCGTAAGGCGTCCCCAAGCGGACTTACGGAGAAGCGTATGTATCCATATTTGTCATTCCCGCGGAAGCGGGAATCCAGTTTTTTACTCTGGACCCCTGCTCCCCGCTTTTGCGGGGACAAGTTTACCCCTGCGGAAGCAGGGGCAGGGGTGACATCGTCGGTTTTTGTTTTCCGCAACAGACACTAAATATATGCCCAGATGATAATACCCTCATAAATCACAGAAGGTTCTCACGATACCAACCTATTGCCAGTTGCAAGCCCTGCTTAAACGGTACTTTGGTTTTGTAGTCAATTAGTTTCTCAGCCAGAGTGATGTCGGCAAGGGAGTGTTTTACGTCGCCGGGACGGGGGTCGGTGTAAGTCGGCTTAATATTTTTTCCAACCAGTTCGTTAATCAGAGCAATAATCTCATTTACAGTTACGGCTTCGCCACAGGCGATATTTATCACCTCGCCTTTAGTCTGTTTGGCCCTTGCGGCAAGTAGATTGGCCTCGACAACATTGTCAATATACGTGAAATCGCGGCTCTGCTCGCCGTCGCCGTACACTGTCGGCGGTTCGTCCTTCAATATAGCTGTAACAAAAGCAGGTATGGCGGCTGCATATTGACTTGCCGGGTCCTGGTTCGGGCCGAAGACGTTAAAATACCGCAGTGAAATAGTCTCAAGGCCGAAGACCTGATAGAAAACCGAGCAGTAATATTCGCCAACGAGCTTAGCGGCCGCATAAGGTGAAAGCGGCATAGGCGTCATCGTCTCGACTTTCGGTAGAGTAGGCGTATCGCCGTAAGCTGAGGAGCTTGCGGCATAGACGAATCGCTTTATGCCGGCATCACGGGCAGCTAAGAGAAGTGTGAAAGTGGCATCAACGCAGTGCCTGTGCGTGGCGGCGGGGTCATCGACGCTGCGCGGGACAGAGGCCAAAGCACCCTGGTGCAAAACGACATCGATATCTTTAGTGGCCGATTGGGCGACCTCCGCATCGCCCATATCGGCCTGGATAAAATCGATTTTGTCTATGATAGAGGCAAGATTGCTTTTTTTGCCCGTGAGCAGATTGTCAACAACTCTTACAAAGCAGCCTTGCGAGATGAGTTCCTTGCAGATATTCGAACCGATAAAACCGGCTCCGCCGGTTACTAAGAATTTTGTCATCAAATAAGCCTCTTACAAAAAAACCTGCATACAGGTTCAAGGACACCCCCAAACAAGTTTGAGGGTGCCACCCTGGTACTCTGTCACAACTCAAACGACGGGTGTCATTGCGAGCGAAGCGAAGCAATCTCTATTGTTTGATGCCACGAGATTGCCACGGCCTTTAAAAAAGGCCTCGCAATGACAACTCTGCAAATCACTTGTTACAGAGTACTAATATTATAATAACACAAAGCTCGATATTATTCACTATTCAACGGAGTCTGCAACATTTAGCGGCTTAGGACTTGTAAATAAATTATCTTCCATTCTTGACTGTCGTCAGACAAGTTT
>CAYTND010000383.1:0-2778 GCA_964438965.1 uncultured Pirellulales bacterium | reverse complement strand
TCGAAACGCTCCCCCGCTATGAACCTACGACCACGGTTGCATAGGAGCGGCAAAGTATCATGACATGCACCCGCTTATGAGAAAACCCATAAGTTTTAGGATTTTTCTCTTGACAGGATGTCGGTTTTTCCGATACTTATAGTTATCAAATGTCTCTTTTGGAACTTTGCAAAGACATTTACCCTGGGCACGAAAAAACGTTCTACTTTTACCCCAGGTCATAGACGTCTTTAACGTGCTCGGGTCTTTGCAGGTATGTCACTATTTACCGTAGAAAGGAGTCATTTAAGATTTTGATGTTTTACCTCGTTGATTGTATATATGTACTTGCGCATCAAGCCTACCCAAGGGTACTGCAGCAGGATTACGACAGTACTTTAACCGGTCTCTATCAGATTGAATACAACGTGCGCTCTACCTGTAAATACAAAGAATGATTGAAAAAATAATGTTAAGAGCCTGACAGGAATGTGAGTTCAAAAGGAGAACACTATGGAATACCACCTATACATGTCATTAATTCCCGAATCCCTGGTTGTGTCAATGCTTCCTGCAGAGGAATTTGGCAGATACCTCGCAGTTGGGACCAAAAAACGGGCAAATGAGCAGGCGATTTACTTTGAGCTGAGTAACAATTTTAAAAGCGAGTATTTCGACTTGCAGGAGGCAATTCAGCTTTGCAAGCCACACGAAGATGGACAGCCAAAACACTCGGTGTACACATCAACTTATCGTGTTCTTGAGCATGTACCATTGGAGGTAATTGGAAGCCTATGGCTGGTTACAAATAACGGCCTGACACTGGAGTTGAAACAGGGCCCATTGCCGAAAGAAACTGAGCAAATACACCACCTGTATCAAGAACTATGTCCTGTTCACCCTCTTATCGCCAGTTCTCTTGGTCCGTTCGAATTCTGCAAATTTATTACAGACCCCGAAGTCCGTATTTCTGTGCCCACGATATGTTTCCTTGACTTGCGGCTGGGAACGGTACCGGAAAAACCAGAGAAATCAGACCCGGGCGACCTGCCCTATAGGAATATCAAGCATCTATGGAGTTGTATGCTTGAGCTGACCGAAAAGAACAAAACAACAAAGACTGTGAACCGGACCTATTTTCCACGCGTTTTGTACCGTTGCATAAAAAGCGGTTTCTATGTGGGCGACCAGCAGACTCTGTTATATTATCCGTTCCCATCCAGCGAAGAATTGGAGAAGAACCACCACAGGTGGTGGCGATGGGCACAGGAATCCTGACCCCGGTTACAACTGTCGGCATATATCAAGTTCTTCTAATCAAAAGTAGCAACATTGCACTAAAGGTTTCTACAGAGCAAATTGAAAGCTAAGGACTTGTAAATAAATTATCTTCCATTTTTGGCTGGCTGCGGCTTCGGCCGGCGGTGTCAGCAAAACTCAGACTACCAACCAGTAGGTCTGCGTTTTGCTTCCTTGTTCGGGTAGAGTTCATATAGCAGGAAAGTCGAGATTTTCAGCTTGACAAGTGATCTTTGGGCATTATACTCTGCGAAAAACCTGGATGATGGCCAGGAGAGAGTCCCCGAGTTTGGGGCGCCGAAGGTGTAACCTGTAGCCTAAAACGGCGGCAGGGAAACTCTCAGGCAAAAGGATCCTGGCCGGACGGCTCTCTGGAGAAACTGTAGACACTTGCAGGTACCGAAGGGATAATTCTCTCAGGTAAAAGGACAGAGGGACATAGTTTTGGTTGCGAAACCAGTGTATGTTCGTCTCAGTCTTTTAAGAGGGCCGGTTAGTGTTACAGAACGATGCCAATAAGTCTCAATTGCGTGGAGCCGAGAAAGCTCCCGAGCAAACTGTCTTATACGAGCAGAATGTTGGACTGACCGACAAATCCCACATCGTCTCATTCGCCGGATATCTTATGCCGCTGTGGTATTCGTCTATGCCTTCTGAGCACACCGCCGTGCGAGAAGCAGCCGGTATTTTTGATTGTACTCACATGGGCGTATTGGAGATTTCCGGAGTTGATGCCGCCGAGTTCATAGACCAGCTCACCACCAATAGCATCACGAATCTTAAGGTCAAACACGCACAATATTCTTTTATTTTGGATGCATCCGGAGGTGTTCTTGATGACGTCATAGTCTATCGCAAGGACCGGGACAAGTTTTTCGTTGTCGTTAATGCTGCGAATAATACCAAGATCAAAAATTGGATCAATGCTCTGCTTGTCCGTAAGTCCCGTAAGGGACGCCTTACGGCGGACTCCATAGGAGAAACCGAGGTCTGTATCGACCCGGAAAATGCTGACAGGGCGCATGTCAGAAGTCAGAAGTCAGAAAACAGAAGTCAGAAGTCAGAGTCTGTCCTCTGTGCTCTGTCCTCTGTCTTCTGTCCTGAAGTGCGGGATTTGCGCGATGGGGATTGTAAAGATGATTGCAGGGTTGACATTGCCCTGCAAGGCCCCAAATCATTAGACGTGTTTTCTGTCTTGACCCAAAACAAAGAAGTCCAGTCGCAAATTGCCGATTTGCGACCGTTTCAGTTCATGGAAACGGATATTAAGGGCATTGGATGCTTAGTCTCGCGCACCGGCTACACGGGGGCCAAAAGCGGATTTGAATTGTTCGTGCACCCAGAGAGGGCATCGCAACTGTGGGAAACGATTCTCCAGGCTGGAAAGCCATTGGGGCTGCTGCCGTGCGGCCTGGGTTCGCGTGATAGCCTGAGAATCTAGGCTGGTCTTCCACTTTACGGACATGAACTCGCAGGCTACTTTGGCAGTTCACCGTTCGA
>CAYTND010000382.1:0-2780 GCA_964438965.1 uncultured Pirellulales bacterium | reverse complement strand
CCACAACAGGGCCTTATTATCATCAAGCCAAACCTGACAAATTCATCCCCGCCGCCGGTTACAACAAGCGTAACCGCTGCCGAAGCAACATACAACTACTGCAAAGCACACACAAAGGCCGAAATCGTAATAGCTGAAGGCTGTGGAACCGGGATGACTCCGGACGTTTTCGATACGCTTGGATACACAGACCTGGCCAATAAATATGGCCTGCAACTAATCGACTTAAACGAAGCCGAAACAGTCGAACTCGAAAATGATAATGCCCTGCAATTAAAACAATTTTTTATGCCTAAGATTGTGCAGCAGGCATTCGTGATATCCCTGCCCGTGCTAAAAGACCACAGCTTCACCAAAACCACGATTGCAATGAAAAATATGTTTGGCATCGCCCCGGGTAAGTTCTATTCGGGTTCCTGGAACAAATCGAAGCTGCACAGTCCCTCAACGGACAAGTCTGTTGTGGATGTCTGCTTATATAAAAAGCCTGGCCTCTCGGTAGTTGATGCCTCTGTCGCTCTGAAGGGAATGCACCTTGCCGGAAGGCACAAGAGCATAGGCCTTATCCTGGCCGGCCCTGACCCCGTTGCTGTCGATACTCTCGGCAGCAAACTGCTCGGCCACAACCCCAAAAAGTTGGACTACCTGACACTGGCCAACGGCCGGCTCGGCTCTATGGACGACATCGAAATAATAAACGGTTAATCAGTTAAACGGTCAAGGACGCTTCTGCGGTAATCATCTTTTCCGATTCTCAATTTTTCAGGGCTGTCGTACCTTGTTTGAATCCTTGCGTTCAAAGATATTATCCGATTTCCAGGGGATGGGTGGCTTGAGAGGAATTCGGCCGGTCTCACTTTGTCCTGCTCCTGGAGCATCTGCTGAAGCTCAATCGCCCCGTAAGGATTGTAGCCGGCCACAACTATATAGTCCAGGCCGCCTAAATCAGCCTCCCTCTCATGCTCTCTGCTATATTTAAGGCCAATAAGCTGTAAAGCAAGTCCTACTGCCCTTCCAGCGTCCTGCGGTATCTTCGCGCCGGCTGCACTCAAACCAAGAAATACAAAACTCATGCCCATTTCTCTGCTCATAGCTGCTGCGGTGTGTCGTGCAGTAACATGCACTATTTCGTGTGCCAGCAAGGCAGCCAGTTGAGCTTCTGTGGTCAATTTTTCAAGCATTCCTTTCGTGACAAAAATATACCCGCCTGGCAAAGCGGACGCATTAATCGATTTTTCCTCCACTGCGACGAAATGATATTCCCAGTCAGGCTTGTGGCTTATGCGGGCGATTTTTTGGCCGACGCTGTCAATATAGTTTTGCAAACTCGGATTGTCGATTCTGCCACCTAATTGCTTTTCAACCTCCGGAGCGTATTTGCGGCCTATCTCGATATCCTGGCTTGCCGGAACCAGCATGAGCTCCTCTTCGCCGGTTATCGGATTGACTGCACAGCCGATGAGCAGACATGAGGTAAGGCTTAATATTAGCAGCCTGATTTTTCCTGACATAATAATTCTCGCAATTAGGAAAAGTTTTTTTTTGAAAATCTCAGCTATATCTATTATAAACATTATTTTACTCTATGTGGTAGCGAAAACTATGGCTGAGCAAAAAATCTGTGAAGACTGTGAGCAAAAGCACGACTGTCAAGAGATTTACAAGCAATTGGGGGATGTTAAAGGCCCTTCGGTCGTAGTTAAGGTTATTGTTGCTTTTTTACTGCCGCTGGTGGTTTTTATTGTTACTTTGGCTATATTCGATAAAATTTTATCAGGATTCGAAATGACAGCAGATTTGCAGACGGTTTTTAGTGTGTCGGCGAGTCTGTTGATAACATTTATTTGCATATTGGTTGTAAGAGTTATAAACAGACGATTTGGTCGAGTTGGATAGTCCCGGATTTTTAGTGTATGAAAGTTAGTGTAAAAGGCAGATTTACTTTTCCTGGTGGAACACATCCCCCGGAGAAAAAGGACCTTAGCCGTGAGGTGGAGATACAGCCGGGGCCTGCTGTCAAAGAAGTTGCAGTAATGCTTAGCCAGCACATTGGTGCTGTTTGCCAGCCTCTGAATAGAAAAGGAGATGCTGTCCAGGCGGGGCAGAAAATCGGCGATTGCGACGCATTTGTTTCGGCACCGGTCCATTCGCCTATCACCGGCAAAGTAAAAGAAATCGCCCTGCGGTCCCACGCGGTCCTTGGCCGAAGCCCGGCTATAGTTATAGAGGCATTTTCCTACAGTCCGACAAGGCGGTCGTACTTTAAGCTAAAGGATGATTTCGATGAGAACAACTATTCAGCGGGACAGATATGCGAAGCTGTGCGTCAGGCTGGTATCGTCGGTATGGGCGGGGCCGGATTCCCGACGAGGGTCAAGATTGAACCAAATCCTCGATTGCCCAAAGAGACACTGATTATCAATGGCTGTGAGTGTGAGCCGTATATCACCTGCGATTATCGTATTATGCTTGAGTGGACCAAGCAAATCATTGCTGGTATCAAACTTGCGCGAAAAGCATCCGGCTGTTCACAGGTCTTTATCGCCATCGAAGATAACAAGCCCAAAGCGATAGAGGTTATGAATAAAGCATTGAAAACTTTCGCGAACAGCGGCGGTATCAAAGTTGTGCCGGTCAGGACAAAATATCCACAGGGCGGTGAAAGGCAGCTTATAAAAGCGATTCTTACAAAAGATGTCCCTACAGGCGGCATTCCGCCGATGATAGGGGTTGTAGTGCTTAACGTTGCGACTGCTGCGGCAATTGCCGAGGCGGTCATT
>CAYTND010000381.1:0-2835 GCA_964438965.1 uncultured Pirellulales bacterium | reverse complement strand
AGGGGTTTTGTCCGGGCAGCACAGCAGACCGGCACCAAGGCCGGGATTCTGGCGACCTTTTCGGATACGATTTCGGAGCCGGTGGCGGCGCGTTTGATGAAGGATGGCGTTGCAATGCTTGCCGGCATCGATGCCGGGCTCGCAGGCATCCAGGCGGCGGTAGATGTGGGTGCTGCCTGGAGCCGACCTCCCAGCCCACCATTGCTTACGAGCTCCGGTCAACAGCAGGACGGGCACATCAAGGTGTTGGACGAGGCTGAATCGAAGGACCTTCTCGCCCGGAGTGGCATACCGGTCCCTCCGTCGAGAGTCGTTCGCAGCCCCGATGAGGCGACAGCGGCAGCCGAAGCTATGGGCTATCCCGTCGTTGTCAAGGCATTGGGCCTCACCCACAAGACCGATGTTGGGGGAGTCAGACTCAACCTTGGCAGCGAAGATGAAGTGACGGGAGCAGTGAGGGAGATGTCGGGCCTTTCCGAGTCCTATCTGGTCGAGAAGATGGTCGAGGGAGTCGTGGCGGAGCTCATTGTCGGTGTGGCCCGGGATGAGCAAATTGGCCCGTATCTTTTGGTCGGAGGCGGTGGAATTTTGGTCGAGATGATGAAAGACTGCGCCTCACTCCTGCTGCCGACCACCAGAGAACTAGTGCTGCGTGCATTGAGTGAGCTGAAGTGTGCATGTCTTTTTACCGGCTTCAGGGGAGCTCCATCTGCCGATCTGAACGCCGCCGCTGATGTCATCATGGCGGTTGCGGGCATGGTAGAGGATGCCCCGTCGTCCATCATCGAGCTCGATATCAACCCCCTGATGCTCTTAGCCGAAGGTCAGGGGGTGGTTGCGGCCGATGCTCTGATCAGCCTGAACGCTGAACCTACAAGCGACCCAAGCAAAGTGAGCGGGTCTGCGAGGGAAAATTCGATCAAGGGTGATGAAAAGATCGAAAGCACCAATAAGTGACGAGCCGAGAGGGCGGCTCGGTTCCGCGGTGGAAAGGACCCAATCATATGAAAACCGACGGCGATAAGATCGAGAAAACCATCGTCGAGAAGGCGAAAGAGTTGGGTGCGTCGTTGGCGGGAATCGCGACTGTCGAGGATCTGAAGGCTTCTCCCTCCTATGAGATCTACAGCAAAAAGCCGTTCTATGAAGAATACGACCGCAAATCGCCGGATTACCACGAATTCAAGGGTGTGGAATGGCGCGAAGAGCACAAATCAGTGCTGGTGTGGGCTTTGTCCCATCCAGTATCCGATCCTGTACTCGATTGGTGGAGCATGAAGGTTAAGGGCTTTACCCTCGGCAATGGTATTTTGAGGTTGCAGTCGAGAAAACTTCGGATCTGGATGGATGAAGAGCTCGGAATCAAAGCTTTTTCACTGCCTTACCAGATCGAGTACGGGGGGGTTTTCCTCAAGGATTCCGCCCATCTGGCTGGCCTGGGGGTGATCGGCAAACACAATCTCCTGGTCACGCCGGAGTTTGGAACGCGAGTCCGTCTTAGAGGGATCTTCATGGAGGCCGAACTCGAGCCAACCGGCCCAACCGACTTCGACCCGTGCAATGGCTGCGACATGCCCTGCCACAAAGCCTGTCCGAGAGATGCATTCCGAAGTGGGGTCTTCGAGAGGCCGTTCTGCAAAGAGGAAAACGACGAACGATATGCTAATGAGGAAATGCTCGATGGTTCGATCATGGGAATCGAAGAGGCCAGCTTGGTCATGAAGCCCTGCCGGTTCTGCGAGCTCGCATGCCCCGTCGCGCAATGAGCCTACCACGGAGCTTTGTGAGTAATATGGGATAGCCACCTGATCATATTAAAAAGGTATGGTCGATTGACCAATTCCGAATACTTGAAGATCGAGCTAACTGAAGAGGAACAAGCCATTTTGAACGGGCGACGTGGCCCGACTATGCAGCGCGTATTGAAAACACTCGTCCTTTACGCTGAGGCATTGGGTGCTGAAAGACTCGTTCACATAAATGGCGACGGACACTTCGTCATCGCCTGGGCAACCCCAGGGATCGCACCATCCTTCGAGCTGCTCGATGAACTCGTCGATGCAGGTTTGAAGACCAGGCTTCCCTTCACGCTCGATCCATCCGCTCCATTGGATTTTGAAAATTGGAGTTTGCGTCCAGATCAAGAGAATCAGCTTGTAGAGATGTACCAGGATCAAGAGCGCTATAACGAGAGAATGCTGCAATTAGGGCTCCGTGACCGGGAAGCGTATTCCTGTAATCCCTTTGAGCCAGAGGTAGGAAACGTTCCGGAGAAGGGCACTATTCTAGCCTGGTCTGAATCCGCCTGTGCAATCTACGCCAACTCGGTCCTCGGGGCCAGGACCAACATGAACGGTGCGATTATTGATCTGCTGTCCAATGTTGCTGGTAGGACCCCCTTGGCTGGACTTTTAACGGATGAGGGGCGACAAGCGAATTGGATTGTGGAAATCAATACGAATGACTTGCCTCTGCCGCAATTACTTGGTGCGGTGATAGGGTCAGAGGTCTTGGATGGTGTTCCATACATCGTTGGATTGGATCGTTTTCTAGGCCGGGGCTTATCTGACGCTACCAGAGATTACTTGCGTGAAATGGGCGCAGGATGCGCTACCTATAGCGCTGTAGCACTTTTCCACGTGGAAAATATTACCCCCGAAGCCGTGGAACAGGGTCGCGATCTGCTTCTCCGAGATCACACCAGTATTCAGATTGATGATGAAGATATCCGAAAATTTGAGGGTGCATTTTTGAGTGGGTGGTCGGATCCTGATGCTAAACCTGAAAAATGCTTTATCGGGTGTCCGCACTTGAGTATGCGACAGTTGAATTGGT
>CAYTND010000380.1:0-2838 GCA_964438965.1 uncultured Pirellulales bacterium | reverse complement strand
ATAGTTAAAAATTGCCGAAAAAATTGTACATTATACTAACTGGGAGGGCCTGGATTCCTGCTCCTTCGACTTCGCTCAGGACAGGTTTCGCAGGAATGACAAGGTCAGGTAATCGGCAATCAATAAATAGAATTGGTATAATTGGTTATTAGCTATTGGTAATTGCTGATTGGATGTTGGTGATTTATTAGTAAATCCTGTCCCTGTCTGTGATAAAATTGTCCACCTTTTTCAGCAAGGTCTCTTTTTCGGGTTGTTTGGCTTTGGCGTTTTCCTTTTTTTCGGTTCTGATTTTTGCCTTAGCGTGTGCTTTGGCCTTTCGTTTGAATTGGGCTTTGACTTTGGCTATCGTATCTGCTGTCTGGGCCTTTGCTTTGGCTATTGCCTCGGCAGCTTCGGCTTTGATTTTAGTTAGCTGGTCGGTATAAGATTTGGTCTTCTTCTGCATTTCGGCTTCAAACTTTGCCCTTTTTTGGGCTTCGGTTTTAGCCTTCTTTTGGGCTTTTGCTCTTAGCATAGCTTCGGCTTTTGCTTTTGCTTCGGCTTTTGTCCTTTTTTCGGCCTGGGTTAATGCGTCAGCTTCGGCTTTGCATCTTGCTTCAATCTCGGCCTTTAGTTTTTCTTCTGCTTCGGCTTTGGCCTCGGCGAGGGATTTTATTCTTTCTTCGGCGCGGACTAATTCTTCAGCATGAGCTTTTGCATTTTCTTCGATATCTGATTTGGCTTTTTTCTCGGCTTCGATTCTTGCCTGAGCTTCAAGGTCGGCTCTTTTTTCCGCTTCGATTCTGGCCTTGGTTTGGGATTCAGCTTTGGCCTGGGCTATTGCTGTTGCGCGGGTTTGTGTTTTTGCAATTTCTTCGGCCTGTTTTTTTGCCTGGGCGAGGGCTGTGAGTTTTTGTTCGGCTTTTGTTCTTAACTTGGCTTCTGTTTTGTATCTTGCGTCGATTTCGGCCTTTAGTTTTTCTTCTGTCCCGGCTTTGGCCTGTGTATAGAAGATTGTTTTTTCCTCGGCTTTAGCCGGGGCTTCGCTGTAAATGTGGGCTTTTTCTTCAGCTTTGGAAATTGAGCGAGCTTTGGCTTGGAGTCTTTGCTGAGCATCGGATTCGCTGATGTTCTGTTCGCCGGGTTTGAAAAACAGTGGTTCGGCGAACTGAACGGCAACACGATTTACCAGGCTGCTGAGGTTGTCAACGCGACAGACACGTCCGATGCGATTGAAAAATACCGCATCGAAGGAATCGGCGGAGTCAAAGTGCGGGACACTAAAGTCAACGGTTACGAGCTGGTCCGGATGGGGACATTTTTTGTCGGCGTGGCAAAGAATTGCCAAACCTTTGCTGGAAACATCAGCAATCTGGCCCGGGGAAGGTTTTTCCTTGACGTCCCTGGCGAAGCGAACGGGCCAACGATAACACAACCTTTGCTCTGTTCTTTGCTCGCCGGCTATATTCATTGTTAATACCACAAAATCCTTTTTTCCCATCCTGTATATCGACAGCATTACAAATAATTTCTGCCGTAGTCAAGAAATTTATTTCCGGGGATACAAATACTAATTAAGAAAATTTGCAGCGAATCTTTGTCTTTTGAACGATTATGTGATAGGATAAGAAATTATGGAAAAGGCCGAGGTTAAACACCTCGGCGAGTCCTGCTATGGATAGTTAAAATGATGGATGGAAAAATGAGACGATGCAGCAAATGCAAAAAGCAGAAAGACGAAAGTGAGTTTGGCGAGAATCGCACCAATACGGGCGGGCTGAGGGTTTGGTGCAGGGGGTGTGAGTCTGAATATGCGCGGAAACGTTACAGGGAAAACAAAGAGGCTGTGAAAAAATATAATAGCTATGAGGACCTTCATCGGGTCGTTGAAGGTGTGAAACAAAAGCGATGTGCCAGATGTAAAAAGTGGAAAGCCGAGAGCAGATTCTACAAACATCTCAGGCATAAAGACGGATTGGCGGTGTGGTGCAAGGAATGCTCAGATAAAGCTACTAATAACTGTCGAAGACGGCGTTTAGCCGTGGGGAATTGACAAACTAAAGATTTTCATTTCATTATTCCGTAGTTACTTTGCGGCAAAATTCTTGTTACCGGATTCAAAGTTAGTGCCTTATATATATAGAGAAAAAGTCTCTAATATAGCCGTTATTGCATTACGTATTTAAAGGAGACGTATTATGTCAACGCTAAAATACCGGGAAAACATTAAAATTGCTTTTGTAACGCTGTTTTTGGCCCTGATGCTGTTTATTGAACCCATCTTAGCGGCGAAAAAATCCAACAAAAGCAGTAAATCGAGCGGAGGCAGCACCAAAAGCCGGCAAGTTTCAAGGCCTTCCTCTGCCTCCAGGGCCCGGCAACCCTCTACCAGAAGAACAAGCCCCAGGAGAAATACTACCTCATCGCGGTCCATTAGGCCTCCAACCAGAACAAGTACATCAAGGTCTTCGGGGCGAAGTAGCTCGCTACGAAGCAGGGGTCCCAGCAGAACTACCAGGTACAACATCCGCCTACCCGGTAGGGGGGTATCCAGCCGTCAATCCGGTAGAGCAGCCCCAAGCCGCCCTGTTACCGTACGACCAAGAACTCCTTCTGGTATTCGCAAGCCTTCTGGCAGTTCTACTCGGCGAAGTACATCGCTACGAAGCACGAGTTCTCTCGGTAGTAGAAAGCCGACGGCGCTAAGTTCCCGAGCCCAAAAACAGGCACCGACAAGCTCAGGTAGTCGAATAGGCTCAAGCAGAAGCTCACGTATCGGCAGCTCAATTACTACAAGAAAGCCAACTGCTCGCAGTACACCAAAACCACAAGCCGGCAGATCAAGTAGCCGTATAA
>CAYTND010000379.1:0-2841 GCA_964438965.1 uncultured Pirellulales bacterium | reverse complement strand
GGGCGCTGACACCAAGTCCCGTAACCAGAATACCGTCGAGACCTTTCGGCAGCAGACAGCGATAAGGTACGTTCACGAACATCTCATTTCTGTCGGGCGGCTTGAGCATAAAGACCGGATGTATCGTAAACCCGTGCGAGTCGAAATTGCTTCGAGCGATCACAATGGTATCGGGATACGTTCGATTGTTGGAGATATCGAGTGGTGACATCACAAACTCGCCGACTATCCGCCGTCGTTCACGCGTATCCACTAACTGGCCTAAGTCATAGACGTCTTTATATTTTTTCTTGGCGACAACAAAGGCACGCCAAACATCTACAACGTCTGTGTCGTCGATAAAGGTCCAGTCGGTATTAGTGTACCCGGTACTTAACTTATACGGAGGAAGCCCTGCGCCCTGAACTGCGACACCGGCACCGTTGGTATAGGTGCACATTGCACCGGCCACAGCGGCTATGTCGGCATTGCCGGTCGAATCGATAACCACCTTCGCAAGTATCACGCCGCGTCCTTCGGGTGTTGCAACAACTACACCCTTAACGCATCCGTCTTCAACGAACGCACCACAGCCAAGCACGCCGAACCAAATCTCCGCGCCGGCCTTGCGCAGTTCACTGCGATACCATTCCTTCTTCCTCTCGATATTCCATCCTCCACCCTCGCGCTTTACATCGGCTCCAAAACCGGCGATGCCTTCATCGATTTCTTTAGTAAAGCCCTTGATATAACCGTAATAGTATTTACTGATAAGGCCCATCGTTCCCACTCCGCCGAGGCCGTGCAAATACTCTATCACGAGCGTTTTGGCTCCCTGCCGTGCCGCGGAAATGCCGGCCGGTGCTCCGCCGGTGCCTCCACCAACAACAACCACGTCCACTTCCCCAAGGATGGGCACAGCCCGCTTATCTGCAGGAACCCTTGAAGGCTCGCTTAATGTCCGACGTATCCCGCTCAAATTCTCTCGAACATCTCCCGAAGCAGCGCCCGCTACCGGCTTACCGCGTAGTCTAACATTATCCGGTCTGGGCATACTCTTCGCCTCCGATGCTGCCGCAGCACCGATACGACTACCTAATTTCATTAGCTCCAACGGTCGCAGCAGCTCCTCCGCGGCCTCGCGGGATATATCAGCACAACCACCAACTACGAACAGACGCTTAAGACCCCGAGGTCGGAAAGCATCCAGTTCGACTTTTTCAGCCCCGGGCCAGGCCCCGGACAGAGTTTTCTTTCCTTTCATCGGGTCAGGCGGTACCTGAAAGAGCGCCTCCGAAGCATCTGCTTGGCCGGGATGCCAGGTTTTATCACGGGCGATTTGTTCAGCCTCGGCAAAAGAAGCAAAAGAACCGTCCTTCATCGGTATTTCGAGCATGTATTCGATGGCCTCGTGCCCTGAGCTACCTTTGGCTGATATCGGCATAGGTATCTTCTGTGCCTGGATGCCTTTGCCGGTTTGTACCTCACCACCGATAACGATGCGTCTAAAGTTTTGCAGGCCTCCTGGGTATGGCTCAAATGTCGCACCGGCCATTCTCGCTACACTTGCCCGCGGCGTCGCATCGATAACGACCTTGGCCCTGACCGCTTGTCGCCCCGAACGGTTGGCCATGACAATGCCGGCAATCTTCCCGTCACCGTCAAGAAGCACATCTGTCGCATAGCAGCCATACAAAAACTGCACATCTGCCCCGAGCAGTGCCTCATCTAATGTTCGTTTAACATGCATCGGTGTCGCAGGCGATTGTGCAAAAAGCTTTCTCGCCAGCGGCGAGGTCGGTTCTTCGCCCGGTTCGAGCCACAACCGATACGTCCCGCAAAGGTCTGCCCCCAGGTATGGCCGTTGAGCCGCAAGAAAAACTTTTCTACCTCTTTGCGCTGCTTCGACAGCCGCTGCAACACCACCCGATGTGCCGCCGACAACCAAAACGTCCACATCATAAGCAACGGGAATATCCCTCGCCGATTCATTTACTGCTCTTGTTGGTGAGGCTCTCGAACAGCCTCCCGGTACAAAAGGCAAAAAAAACAGTATAACGACCGCTGTGAGTTGAACCAATTTTTTCACTTTCTAATCCTTTCTATGAATATTTCCAGCTCTCTTTTTCCACCTCTTTTTCTCCTCAATACCTCCCTGCCCGGATACTTTATCTGTTCTTATAAAAGCCGCATCAGCACCATTATTTTCTTGATGCTAACATTATCTTTACTATTCGGTCATTTGCAATAAGAATCCTTTTAAGTTACTCATACAAAGCGAAGATACAAAATTCGATAATATTGTCATCCCCGCGAAAGCGGGGACAATTACCATTCACCAATTATCAACAAAAAAGGGGCCTATACCGAATCAATCGGTATAGGCCCCGAATTGCCTGCACTTGCGTAACCGCACCTGTGCCTGCGTTACCCCCGTTTTTGCTTTCGCACCTGTGCCTGCGTTACTCCGTAAGTCTGCTTGTCCGCTTGGGGACGCCTTACGGCGGAGTCCCCAGGACCGACAAGTGCAGGCAAGAAAGCACGGGGGTGCAGGCAGGTACAAGTGGCGCAGATTCGCTATGTCATTCCCGCCCCGCATCGCAATGCGGGGCGGGAATCCAATTAGCCTTGTATCAACATTGTTACGGTTGCGGCCAGAGCTGCTCATCAAGCTGTGAATCCGTTACCGCACCGTCTTCATCCATGTCAAAACGGCTTGTCAAACGGCTCAGTCCTGCCGGTAAGCCAGGCAATCTCAACAAGCGAGAGAGCATAGTCGTAGATACGGGCATCGTCCACCATGCCAATCAAGAAGTTACTCGTGCTCGGACCGCCATCCCATTCCTGGCCTATTGACCAGAG
>CAYTND010000378.1:0-2841 GCA_964438965.1 uncultured Pirellulales bacterium | reverse complement strand
GCAAAGACGGGTATGCTGAAGAATCGCACCTCGCTCAGACCATATTGGGGCATGAAACCTCCCCAGTTGCTGTTAGCTGTGAGCCTGACGTACTTTGCTGTTACGCCGCCAAAATCAACAGTGGTGTTGTGTGCATAGCCGGGCGTTCCAGGCGCCCGGACAAACTCGTGAGTAGTACCTAATGCCGTATAACCGGTGCCATTGACCGAATACTCAATGGAAACATCTTTGAACCCTAAACCTATCATTGGCTCCATTATTTGATTGGAGTTCCATACCCACATCTGGTGCAGTTTATAAACCTTGTCGAGTTCATATTCGATCCAGGCCCCGTTCGGTTCACTGCCGCTAAGCCACATATCCGTCGCTTCCGTCGAGTGCAGGCCGCTAACATCCAGTCCTGAGCCGTTGATGGTATTTTCAGTACCCATACCTTCCTGGCCCGTGCTGGAAGCTGTGGCGGTTATGTTCTCGATGGCATAAGCAACGGGTTCGGTCGTAAAACTCCAGACATCGCCTTCGTGTACCGTATAGTCTGGCGGCCCATTGACCTCATCGACGCGCCAGTAGTAAGTCTTGTCGAAATCGAGGCGTTGGGGTAGCGCATAGCTGCCGGCACTCTGGGTGATAGCGCCAATGGCATCATTGACGTCGTTGAAGCTCTCACTAAGATAGACTTTGTGCCCGTTTGTTTGCGCTGCAAAATCTCCCGGCGTCCAGCTAAGTACCACATCCCGCGGCACATCTGTCGCACCGTCGGTAGGATTCGGGTCGGACGCGATTAAAAGGGCACCGCGAAGGCTTTCAGGGGGGCCGGGCTCGGTCCCAGAGAGCGTGAAATTGGGATTGGTGGTCAGAACGATCTTGTCAACAACAAGGTTGTCCTCACGCATCCAGATATTCAGCGTGTGAACACCGGTAGTGGGTACCTCGAAACTCGACGGAGCGCTGTCCATGGTGCCGCCGTTCCACTCGTAATCGCCGTTCCAGCCGCTCATTCGGTCGGAAGTGGATATTTCCTCGCCATTGAGACCTGCATGGCAGGAGTCACTGCCGCCGCCGGGACCCCAGGCCAGAATCCACACATAGTGCGTGCCCGTCTTGACAAAGTTAATCTCATAGTCCAGACGAGCACTTTCGGCGGCGTAGTTGGTGTTGTTTGTGCTCTCATTGAAGACCTCCATACCGGCGACGCCGGTAAAGCCACCTTTTGGCCCAACTTCCTCCCATCCAGTGCCATTCTGGCCCGGAGCCTTGTTATCATAGTGCTCAGCTTCCACCGACACAATCCCGTCCGAACCTGAACTCTGGTTGAGCGACTGCGCACTTGCCACGCCTACAGACAACCACAGCACTAAAACGAAAGAAACCAAACATATCAATCCACCGCAGCGGATCTTCGATTTTTTAGACATAAAAAGTCCTCCTTCACCACGTCCCGTCTTCGACGGGCAGGGTCCAAAAAAAGTTGAGATAATTTAGGTTTACGACTTGATACTACCTACCTCCTTCCTACCAACGTCCAGTATTTATTTGTTACCTAAAATGCAAAAAAACTCACTTGCTAATCTTACTTATACCAAATTAGCCGCCTTGCCGTCAAGCAAAAAACCCAAATATGAAGAGGGGAAGGTAAAAAGTTTTGAGATTGCCATGACATATAGAAGGATTATTAGAAGAAGGGATTGTGTGCTTTTTCCTGGGCTATTGTTGTAATTGGGCCGTGGCCGGGATAGACTTTTGTATCGTCAGGCAGGGTAAAGAGTTTTTCCCTTATGTTCGTTAATAATTGTTCCATACTACCATTCGGAAAGTCTGTTCGGCCAATTGAGTCGGCAAACAACGTATCATCCGTAAAGACAATCGCCTCATCCCTTGAATACAGGCAGATACCACCCGGCGTATGGCCGGGAGTATGAAGCACGCTAAGCTTTACGCCGGCCTGGGCGATTATGCTTTGCTCTTCTAAGGAAAAATTCGCCGGTTCGATACTGAAGGACCCTCCTGTCATGGCGGATAGATTAGTCTGAGGCTCTGTGAGCATTTCGGCGTCGAGCTTATGGATATGAACTTTTATATCTGGAAACTCAGCACGCAGTGCAGCTACGCCTTCAATGTGGTCTATGTGGCCGTGAGTAAGGACCACCGCAACAGGATTTAATTTATGTTCCTGAAGGAATTTGATTAACTTACCTGCCCCAAGGCCGGCGTCAACAAGCAGACAGTCTTTAGCGGCCTCACCGCTGCGAAGGACATAGCAGTTGGTTTCATAGGCACCCAAAATTAAACGGTCGATTTTCATTGTGAGTATCCTTAAAAGAGCGGGCAGGATAACAGAAATAGCATTGGGAGTCAACAGTCTTTAGACTTGACCGGCGGGTCCAAGTTTGTTAGTGTGCATAGGTTGTAAACAATAGCGGACAGTGCATCTGCGCAGCAGTAGTACTACGAAGGACGAAGCGTATAGAAGAAAACTATACGCTATAGTGGAGTAATCTGTCGAGTGAAGTCTTTTAAGCGAGTATTCAAGTATATCTGGCCACAATGGCACAGACTGGTAACGATTGGATGCAGTGTATTTTTAATCAGCGTTCTTTATGGCTTGAGCTTCGGTACTATCTCTCCACTTTTGACGGTGATGATGGGCGGAGAGGGCCTGCACGGGTGGATGAACAGGAAGATTAGCGAGCACCGCTACGGGATAAGCTTTTATGTGCCGGACAGCACTGAACTGTCCGACCCGAACAACCCCGATGTGGCGTATTTTTTGAGAATTGCCGGCGTTAAAAAAAACAGCTTTGCCGAACAGGATGGACTCAAACCAGAAGACCAGATTGTCGG
>CAYTND010000377.1:0-2850 GCA_964438965.1 uncultured Pirellulales bacterium | reverse complement strand
CTAAAGTGACAGCTTTGCTGTCATTCTGAACGCAGCGCAGCGAAGTGAAGAATCTCTTCTTCGTTGACCAGATCCTTCGGCTTCGCCTCAAGATGACACTTACGTGTCACTTTAGGCACTTTACACTTTAGGCACTGTAAATAAATGAGTTACATAAAACCCGGTCAAGTTGTGGTAGTTTAGTATCCGGGGGCTTCTGAGGAGAATATGGCGAAGCAGCGCAAACGTTTAGGTGAAATACTTTACAAAGCAGGCCTCGTGGAAAAGCAGGCTCTCATCGATGCCATTAAAACTTCCAAGACAAATAACAAACGCCTCGGCCAGATATTGCTCGAACTCGGCCTGATAGATGAAGATACTCTGGCCAAGGCTATCGCCAAGCAGTTTGACTTACAATACATAGATCTGGACAACACTACCATCCCGCAGGATGCCACTAAGTTGATTCCGGAAGAGCTTATGAAAAGGCATAATGTCCTGCCTCTCGGTATGGACAACGGCAAATTGAAGGTGATTATTAGCGACCCGCTTGACCTGGAGATGATGGACGCAATTCGCTTCCGCTTGAATACCGAACTGGAGTGTTGTGTTGCGAACCCTACCAAGATTCGCTCTTACATCCAGGATTCCTTCGACCAGACAAAAAAGGAAGAAAGCGACAGGCTAAGGCATAGCATCGACGCAACTGCCGCGGAACTTGCCGAGGTCGGGCACGAGTTACAGGCCGAAGCACTCCGGGCACATGCCGAAGCAGGCGATGATGACGCCCCGATTATCAGATTGGTAAACCTGATAATTGACAATGCTTATTACATGAGGGCCAGCGATATACACATTGAGCCAATGTCAGATAGAGTACGGGTAAGATACCGCGTCGATGGCGTCTGCCTGGAGAGGGACAATATTCCGAAGACTATGCAGGCACCGCTGGTTACACGTTTCAAAATCCTCTCCGGTATGGACATCGCCGAAAAAAGATTGCCACAGGACGGTCGTATTAAACGAACCATAGGAGGACAGGACATTGATTTCCGTGTCTCGTCTCTGCCGGGAAACCACGGCCCAAGCGTGGTCCTCCGAATTTTACGTCCTGATGCCGTAAACGTCGGTATTGAGTCACTCGGCTTTGAACAGGACAATTATGAGCAATTCCATAAGATAATCAAAAGACCGAACGGTATCTTTTTGGTTACAGGCCCAACCGGTAGTGGCAAAACCACGACCTTATATGCCGCTTTGCAGGAGCTTAACAAGCCGGATAAGAAAATCATCACCGCTGAAGACCCCGTCGAATACAACTTCGACGGAATGAATCAGTGTCAGGTCAAAGAAGATATCGAATTGACCTTTGACAGGATTCTAAGAGCAATGTTGCGGCAGGCCCCCAATATCATACTCATCGGAGAAATCCGTGACGGCGTCGTCGCTGATATCGCAATCCAGGCTGCGCTAACGGGACACCTCGTCTTCAGCACTTTGCACACAAATGACGCTCCAAGCGCGATTACACGTCTCATAGATATGGGCGTCAAGCCCTTTCTCGTGGCAAGCTCCATACAGGCCATTATGGCACAGAGACTCGTAAGAATCATTTGCAAAAAATGCAAGGTCGTTGACGAAAATCCCGACCCATATCTTTTACAGTCGCTGGATATCACCCCCGAAGACCTCGAAAAACAACACGTTTATAAAGGGGCCGGTTGTAGTCAGTGCCAGAATACCGGCTACAAAGGACGTATCGCCATATTCGAAATGTTTGAAATGAACAATGAGATAAGAGAGCTGGCCTTTGCAAAGGCTCCTACTACCGAGTTGAGAAAGGCTGCTAAGGCAAGCGGCATGAGAACGCTTATGGATGACGGAATGCTCAAAATATTCAAAGGAACAACCACGCCGGCTGAAGTCGTCAGAATAACCAAGACCGAAGGCGCGATGGCCAGTTAAAATAAAATCAATATATAGTTGTTGAGGATTCTTAAATGGCAACAGTCAATATGGACAGATTGCTCCAGGCCTGCGTTTCGCAGGGAGCTTCCGATTTACATCTTGTTACTGGCCGACCGCCTGTATTGAGGATAGATGGGTCGCTAAGGTCACTGGAAACAAAGGTGCTCGAACCTGATGATACCACCGCTTTAATGAAGAGCATCACACCTGACCGAAATCAACAGGAGCTTCAGGAAGAGGGTGGTACCGACTATGGGTTTGCCTATGGCGATGTAGCAAGGTTTCGTGTCTCTGTTTTTAAGCAGAAAGGCAATATCTCGCTGGTCTTACGCCGTATCCCGACAACCATTATGGCTTTTGATGATATTGGTTTGCCGAAGATTTGTGCCGCTCTGTGCCGCAGGCCAAGAGGGTTGTTCCTGGTTACTGGACCAACCGGATGCGGAAAAACTACAACACTCGCTTGTATGATAAACTACATTAACGAAAACTTTGACCGCCATATTATAACCGTTGAAGAGCCGATAGAATATTATCACCCCCATAAAAAATCTATTATTAACCAGAGGGAAGTCGGCGTTGATGTCCCCAGCTTTGGCGAGGCACTAAGACGAGTCTTGAGAATGGACCCGGACGTGATTTTGGTGGGAGAATTGCGAGACCTCGAAACAATCGAATCCGCCGTCAGGGCCGCAGAGACCGGACACCTCGTCTTCATAGTAGATTATTCGGGGGACAAAAAGCTTGCTGATGCGATACGCAAATACTACACACTACTCATGATGACTTTCAATGGAACAAATATTTATAAGATATTTGAGACACCGGACACTCAAATTCAGAGACATGCTACTCCAGAAGCACCCATACAGGTACCACAACAGGGTCCGGCAACTCAACCTG
>CAYTND010000376.1:0-2877 GCA_964438965.1 uncultured Pirellulales bacterium | reverse complement strand
CGCCCCCGAACTGTTGACAGTTGGCCCAAGATTCACTGGGGTGCCCCAGGGGGCGGAAACAGTTGCCCGCGTCGTCACCCATAGGTCGCCACCATCGTACCCGCCGGGCCGATCGGAGCTGAAGTAGAGCGAGAGGCCGTCGGTCGAGATGCTCGGGTCCCAATCCTTAGCCGAATTGTTGACAGTTGGCCCGAGATTAGTGGGTTCACCGAAGGTGAAATCTGCGTTCGCAACCTCCGCAGCCAGGCCCAATGCCAAAACCAATACGAGTGAAATTGTTTTTTTCATTTTATTACCCTTTCAGAGAGTAATTATTATCAGGCTGAATACTTTGCGCACCTTTACCAGCTTAGCATTGTCTTTACGAAAAACTCGCTGATTGAATGCCATTTGGCATTATCTCCTCCCAAAAGCTTATAAAATGCGAATACTGCAACATAACATATCCTCAGGAGATTTCAAGAGAAAAAACGAAGAATCACAAGAAATCATGCGGCTAAATATTGGGAATAGTTAAATTTCACTTGACAAAGCGGTGCCGGTTCACTATTTAAGCTGTTTCTTTACTAACTGCCATTTGGCAGTCAAGTTTGTAAATAAGTGTTGTCAAATAAGAATTGCCCGCCTCGGCGGGTGAATATGGAGTAATTGAGAATGCTACCTAAGAAGAAGACCAGTAAGTGCAGGACACGTACTCGTCGCAGCCATCATCGTCTAAAGGCTGTAAACTATTCGGTCTGTAAGAAATGTGACCAGCCCAAGCTGCCGCACGCGGCGTGTGAAAACTGCGGTTACGTTAACCCGAAAATCACGTTAAAGCTCGGCAAAGAGGAGAGCAGCTAAAAATGCGGATAGCAATTGATGCAATGGGAGGCGACAATGCACCGGATGAGATTATCACCGGTTGCTTCGAGTCGGTTGAGCAGCTTGATAAAGATGATGAGCTGATGCTTGTCGGGCCTGAGGAGATAATAGAGGAACGGTTACACTCCCTGAAGTTGCGCAAAGGTGCGGTTAGTATGGTTCACGCCCCCGACATTATTGCTATGGACGATGTGCCGATAGAGACTCTGCGAAAGAAACCCAAAAGCTCAATCGCTGTTCTTGCCAAGTTGGCTAAAAGGGGGCAGACCGATGCGGTCATTTCTGCTGGTAATACCGGTGCTTGTGTTGCGGCCTTCCAGATGAGGATGAGAAATCTGTCCGGTGTTAATCGTCCGGGGATAGCGGTGGTATTTCCCACCCCCGAAGGGCCGGTAGTAATATGTGATGTGGGCGCCAATATTGCCTGTAAGCCGATAAACCTTTATCAATATGCTGTGATGGCAAGCTTGTATTCAAAACATCTGCTTGGGATTGACGACCCAAGAGTTGGGCTTATGAGCATCGGTGCCGAAGACGCAAAGGGTAACGAAATCGTCAAAAAGGCGCGGGAGCTGATGAAATCCGACTCGAATATGAACTTCGTCGGGAATATTGAAGGAAGAGATATTTTCGATGGTACCTGTGACGTTGTAACCTGCGAAGGTTTTGTCGGTAACGTGATTCTAAAACTTACCGAAGGTCTTGTTGATGGTCTGTTTAAGGCGATAAAGTACGAGCTTATAGAGGAGAAACCTCGACTTGCTATGGAGTTTAAGCCCGTGATAACAAGAATCTATAAGAAATACGACTATAATACGTATGGCGGCGCGCCTTTGTTAGGCGTTAACGGCACAGCGCTAATATGTCACGGCTCAAGCCAAAGCAGAACCATAAAAAATGCGATTCTGGCCTCCAAGAGACTCTACACGGAAAAAATAAACAACAAGATAATTGAATGTCTCTCGGGAACTTGCGTAAGGACCACTGACTGATGAATAAGCTGATTAACGGCCGAATTCCTCTCTATCGCACAGTCATCACCGGTTACGGTTCATTTGCGCCGGCGAAAACACTAACAAATGAAGAAGTTGCAAAGATGGTGAATACCTCAGACAAATGGATTACCACGCGGACCGGTATCAAGGTTCGACATATCACTACCGACAATGAAAGCACGGCATTTTTGGCCACGGAAGCAGCGAAAAGAGCTTTGGCCGAGGCAAACCTTGACGCCGGCGATGTCGAAATTATTATTGTGGCTACTATTACGCCGGAGATGGTCTTTCCATCGACGGCCTCCTTTGTGCAGCGGACTTTAGGGGCAAAGAAAGCATGGGTGTTCGATTTGGCCGCTGCCTGCAGCGGTTTTGTATATGGTCTCTCGATTGTGCAGCAGTTTATAGAAAGCGGCCGATTTAAGAATGCCCTCGTAATAGGTGCCGAAACTTTGACTAAGATTGCTGACTGGACTGACAGGAGAAGCTGTATCCTTTTCGGAGATGGTGCCGGAGCGATAGTGCTTGAACAAAGTGATGACGGGCGCAGGGGTATTTTATACAGCACTATGCACTCAGATGGAGAACGCTGGGAAGCATTGAACTGCCAGGCTTACGGTTCTCGCTACCCGGCGGCCAAACCGTTGGACGACCCCAAAAAAATCTATATGCAAATCAACGGCAGAGAGGTCTATCAGCAGGCCATTCGGCGAATCGTTGAAACGGTTAACCACTGTCTGGACCATTGTAGTTTGACCATTGATGAGATTGCAATGCTCATTTCACACCAGATGAATGCGAGAATTATCGAGTCTGCATCGAAGCGGTTAAACCTGCCGGCCGAAAAGGTCTTTATAAATATCAGCGAGTACGGCAATACCTCAGCGGCCTCGGTGCCCATAGCATTTGATGAGTGCGTCAGAAAGGGAAAAATCAAACGAGGTGATATTGTCGTTTTAGTCGCCTTCGGTGCAGGGTTGACCTGGGGAGCAAATATAATTGAGTTTTAAGCTTCTCG
>CAYTND010000375.1:0-2917 GCA_964438965.1 uncultured Pirellulales bacterium | reverse complement strand
CGGACCGGCGAGAAGGTCTCAATTGTCGGATTTCCTGGACTGGCACTCAGCCATTATGACCAGGACCGGTGCAACGCCGGACTGCTTGATGCTTTCGAAAGAGGGGTAAATTACTATGATGTCGCACCTGCCTATGGTAGAGACGGAGACTGTGAGAAAAAAATGGGCATTGGATTGGAGGCTGTTGCTATTGACCGCAGTCGCATTTTCTTAGCCTGTAAGACAAGGATAAGGGACAAGGCCGGCGCTCGTATGGAATTGGAGCGGTCGTTGAGACGGCTCAAAACTGATTATTTCGATTTGTACCAGATGCATTGTCTTCGCACCACCGAAGAGGTTAAACAGGCCCTGGGACCGGGCGGTGCTATCGAAACTTTTTTGAAAGCCAGAGAAGAGGGAAAAGTGAACTACCTTGGTTTCTCGGCGCACACTACTAAAGGAGCGCTCGAGGCTATGAGGGGCTTTCACTTCGATACGGTCATGTTCCCCATCAATTTCGTCGAGTTCTTCAAAATGGGATTTGGCAAGCCGGTCCTCGAACTTGCGAACAAGCAAGGGGCGGCAGTCCTGGCTATCAAGCCATTGTCAAAAGGTCCCTGGCCGGAAGGTGCGAACAGAACGCGTAAATGGTGGTATCGCGCGACCGAGACTCAGGAGGAAGCAAACCTTGCAATGCGATTTACTCTCTCGCAGAAACCTGTCGCAGCGGGAATACCGCCTTCATTTCTTGACCTTCTCGACAAGGCAATCGAGGCAGGGCGGTCCTATCACACTATCACCGAAGCCGAAACCCTGAAACTGCAGGAGATGGCTAAAAACTGTGAGTCTTTATTCCGCAGGGAAGAGGAACGAATCGCACGTGGTGATTTGTCGCACAGCCCGGTTTATCCCGACAGCCCCCACGAGTGTTGTCCGGGCGCCTATGCTTGATACGGAACACAAAAAATATATGCGCTTACCCAAAACAGAGCCGCCCCATACATCTTTAGATATAAAAGAAGCTTTTACCCCAGCGGGGTTTATTTCGCGGTCCCTGACTGGATTTGAGGTGCGTCCTCAACAAGTCGAAATGGCCGGTGCTATTCAGCGAGTACTTTTGGACGGTCGGCACCTGGCTGTTGAGGCTGGTACCGGTGTTGGCAAGAGCTTTGCATATCTTATTCCGACTATCGAGCTTGTTTGTCGTACGGGCAGTAAGGCACTGATTAGCACCTATACCATCACGCTCCAGGAGCAGCTAATCAATAAAGACATCCCGTTTATAGCTGATTGTTTACCTCAAACGTTCGTAGCTGCTCTGGCAAAGGGTAGAGGCAATTACCTGTGCAAACGCCGGCTTGAATTTGCCCTGCGAAGGCAAAGAAGCCTTTTCGATGATTTTGGTTCTAAGCTCGAACTGATAAGCAATTGGGCTGGTCAAACCGAAGATGGGTCGCTGAGTGACATGCCATTTTTACCGAAAAATCAAATCTGGGACAGAGTCAAAAGTGAACACGGCAATTGTCGCAGTCGCAAGTGCCCTCATTTTCGTGCCTGCTTTTACCGGCGCGCCAGACGGTGCTTGGATAAGGCTGATATTGTTGTTGCCAACCATGCCCTGTTGTTTAGTGACCTCGTACTCAAAGAAGAGGGAGTGTCGATTCTGCCTGATTACCGTTTTGTGGTAATTGATGAGGCACATAATATCGAACATGTCGCCGAAGACCATTTCGGAATAAATATCAGTAATCATAGAATCAGATTTCTGCTGGACGGCCTTTACAATCCACGTACACATAAGGGGCTTTTGGCCTACACGGATTCTAAAAAAGCAATTGACATGGTCAGCCAAACAAGGAAAGGGGCTATGATTTTCTTGAATCACGTTCGCCACTGGTACGAAGGCGAAAAGGAAGAGACAAAAGGCAGATGCTATAAGAATTTTGTCGATGATACAATCTCAGGATACTTGAAAGACCTTGGATCGGAATTAACTAAGCTGGCAAAGCAATCAGAGGAAGTTGATGAAAAACTTGAGATTATGCGGTTCGTTGACCGTTGCAAAGCGTTGGTCCAGGATTTGGAAAACTTCTCTGTCCAGAAGCAGGCGGATTATGTTTACTGGGTCGAGGTGAATAGTGGCGGAACTGGAACTGTACGCTTGAGAAGCGCAGCAGTGAACGTCGGGCCGGATGTGAAAAGGTGTCTGTTTGATAAATATGAATCTGTGATACTGACAAGTGCAACTTTGAGCACCGGCACGGCGGGAGAAAGAGGTGGTTTTGATTTCTTTGCAAGCCGAATCGGATTAGATGATTTTGATGCGGTTAAACTCGGCTCGCCCTTCGATTACGAAAAGCAGGTTACCATTTATATCGAGAAAGACCTGCCGAATCCGAACGAATCGGCTTTTACTGGAGCTGCCGCTGAGGTGTTGAAAAAATATATACTCAAAACTGCCGGCAGAGCATTTGTGCTTTTTACCAGCTACGCAATGCTCGAAGAAATAGCTGGTAAGCTTTCTGACTGGTTGGCTGAAAATAATATTGAGTTGCTCCAGCAAGGAGCGAATGTTGACAGGACCACCCTTTTGAAGTGCTTTAAGGCTGAGGGCAGCAGCGTGTTGTTTGGCACTGACAGTTTCTGGCAGGGAGTTGACGTGCCGGGAGAGACACTTTCTAATGTAATTATTGTTCGTTTGCCGTTCGCGGTTCCAGACCAGCCGTTGCTTGCCGGCCGGCTTGAGCAGATAAAAGAGCTGGGAGGCAATCCTTTTTATGACTACCAGTTACCCTCAGCGATTATCAAGTTCAAGCAAGGATTTGGGCGGCTGATTCGCAGTAAAATCGATACCGGCATCGTGGTTATTTTGGACAGCAGAATAGTCAGAAAATCTTATGGCGCGAAGTTTTTAGCTGCGATACCCAAATGTAAAACT
>CAYTND010000374.1:0-2921 GCA_964438965.1 uncultured Pirellulales bacterium | reverse complement strand
CGCCAGGCGGGGTTCTTCTTCGTGTCTTTCGGGAAATCATCCGCTTTCCCGATCAGGGATGTTAACTTCTAACAGGGTAAATCCTCTTTGTCTGTTCATAAGGACACCGCTGCATTTATATGAGCAAACATACTGCTATCATATACTTTCAGGTTATTAAAATCAAAAGAAATGCCCCCCCATTTGCCTTCACGAATTGAAACTTCAGGGTTACCGCCTGAAATGTGGGACAAATTTGTGCGTTTGCATCCAAACATATCCTTTGTCTTCAGCGGACATATTCTGGGTGACGGAAAGGGCAGGCTGGTGGGTATCGGCGATAACAGAAACAAAGTCTACCAGATGCTGGCGAACTATCAGATGTTGACAAATAGCGGCAATGGGTACTTGAGACTTGTGGAATTTGACCTGAGTCAGCAGAAAGTACGGGGCAAGACCTATTCGCCCAATCTCGGATTTGGCAGCGAATTTTACGTGTGGTTCACTCTATCGCAATTTTCTTTTGATGGCGTTGAGCTGGTCTTTGGAAATCTCCACCCCCAATTTCTCGGCGATTTGTATATGTTTCCAGGCCAAATTGTACTTCTTCAACTGATAAAACCCGAAAGCAAGTCCGTAATGCGCATCACCAATTTCCGGGGCAATCTCAACCGCTCTTGAATATTCAGCAACCGCCTGCTCGTAATTCTTATTATTGGAATACGCTGCCCCGAGATTATAATGAATCATAGCTTCATCGGGCTTTACCAGAACGGCTTTTTTATACTGCTCGATAGACGCACCATATTTCTTCTGTCCGAAATACGCATTGCCCAGATTTATAAGAGCAGCTAACATATCAGGTTTAACAGCCAAGGCCCTCTTGTATCCCCAAATTTCGTCGTCAACCGAACCCAGCTTGTTGTAACAAAGGCCCAAACCATAATAGGCCTCAGCCAATTTCGGGTCAATCTTAGATGCCTTTTTGTATTGAGCTATTGCCTGCTCATAATTACCCATCTGGTCATAAACACTGCCTAACTGGCTGTAACATTCAGCATCCCCCGGCTCCAAAACAATTGCCTGTCTCAACCGCACTATCGCCTGCTGGAATCTTTCCTGTTTGCAGTACACTATAGCCAGATTTTTATACGCATCTGTGAATTTGGGGTCCAGCCTAATCGACCGGTAATACTCGGAAACCGCATAATTTAACCAGTCTCGTTGAACGTATGCATTTCCGAGGTTATTATGTGTCTTGGCATCGTTTGGATTGATTTTCAGAGCCGCTCGGTATTGGTTTATCGCATCCGTTACCTGCCCCTTTGTCAGGTAGATGTTACCTAAATTCACCTGAGATTCAGATAATGTCGGATTTATCTCGACCGCTCTCTCAAGCGCTAGCAACGCAGAGTCTATATCACCGATATCGTCGTAGCTGTTCCCAAGATTATTAAAGAAACATCCTAACGTCTGAATCTTATCCAGGTTTTTCATATAAATGCTATTGCTGCCTATCGGTACCTTGAACTTATTTATATAATGCTCATCAGAAGCACTTCCGCCTTTGCTCGTAGTTTCAATATTAAATCGCACTCGACTGTCGTCATATCTGACAAAAAAGTGCCCCGGCACAACCACTCCATACAAAGGAAGACCAAGCCGCTCTGCCAGTGATAGATAAAGAATTGACAGACTCAGGCAATACCCGCTTTTTTTATCTAACACAGTATGCAGAAACAAATCATTCGGGTCACTTGCCTCTGAAACCGATTTAAATCCTAACTCGTCGAACAAATACGCGTTTATCACCGGAATTGCTCTGAAGTCTGCCTCCAGTCTTCTGCGCCTGAGCCTTTCACGGATTTCCAAAGCCATATCATCCAGCGTTGCTAAGTATCTTCGCCCGTGTACCATATCGCTCCACCGCTCTGAAACAATCAAAGCAGCAGTTGCCAAATCAACCTCGTCTTCTCTTAGCCGAAGGACGTGTTCAATTGACCTTGAGTATAGACCCGCCTTGTTCTCATTGGCCAGGGGCTTATGCCGGCGACCTAAGACAGCCGGCGTGAAAATCAAAACACAAATTATTACCGTAAAAATCTTTTTCATCAGTTATTCCCTCGGCCTTCGCCGCTGATTACTGTTGCAAACCCACCTGCTTTGAAACGAAATTCTGATGATAAGTATTTACCTCAACAAATATTATCGTCATATAGGCCCTTGTTGTTTTGTATTTTCCGTAATTATTATACTGAAAAACCAGTTATTTTGTGCAAAACCTATTGTATAATATAGTTTTTAAGGTTATTTTGTTCAATGGATTTTTTACAAGGGAGAAATACGATGAATACCAAACACAAATGCACAATACTTTTGCTTCTTGTTGTTACACTGGGGGCATGTCGCCGCGAGGCCCCCTCAGCAGCCCCGCCGAATGAACCCAATGTCTCGCAGGAGCTAACTCAGACCGAAACCAGTGTCTCGCAAGAGCTGCCAAAGACTGAACCTAACGTCTCGAAAGAGATGCCCCAGACCGAAATCAGCCTTTTCGACGGAAAGTCACTCGGACAGTGGGCGGTTACTGATTTCGGCGGCCAGGGTGACGTCTATGTAAAAGACGGCGCAATTTACCTCGAAATGGGCAACGATATGACCGGCGTTAACTGGACAGGGCCGCTGGTCCGAATGAACTACGAAATCACGCTCGAAGCAATGCGGGTCAATGGCAGCGACTTTTTCTGCGGCCTGACCTTTCCCGTCGCCGACAAGCCCTGCTCGCTAATCCTCGGCGGTTGGGGCGGCAGCATTTGCGGCTTGTCTAATATTGACTACTACGACGCCGCTAATAACGAGACTACACGAGTTATCTCGTTTGAAGACGACAAATGGTATCGCGTTCGCCTGCGCGTTACGCCCGACAGGATTCAAGCCTGGCTCGA
>CAYTND010000373.1:0-2927 GCA_964438965.1 uncultured Pirellulales bacterium | reverse complement strand
GCAAGATCGATATGGCTCATGATTACACCTCCGAATATAGAGCCGTGCTTGTTCGTATCTCTAGGCAGCAGTGTTACGCGGAGTGTGGGATCATTTCTGTTTTTCATGATATTTCTCCATTTCAGCCTAAATAAAATTCACTTTCTCTTTATACACCAATCTCAAATCTCTCACAATTCCCTCAACCCAGCCAACCTCTTCTTTGCATCGTCCAATTCAGAGAGGTCGGGATCGGCGTCTTTCCAGAGAGTAAGGAATTTCTTGAAATCCTCGAATGTTTACCTCACCAACGTGCCGCTTTCGAAGTCCTAGTTCCACATGTTTTATATTGCCGGCACGTATAATATGTGCATCAAGTCACGGCAGTCCCAGTCGGTCCAGAAGCTCATCGATCCTCGGATCGCTCGGGAACTGCCAGCAATCCATAGGACTTATTCTATGCCAAATAAAAAAGCCATCACGCTCCTCATAGGCTTTTTTTACCCACTCGAAGGCTTGATCCGCCTCTCCGCGGACTAGGTAAATATAGACAAAACACATTGGTGGGATATATTCATGGCTTGCTCTTTTCTTCAAGTTATCGAAGAGACGCTCGGCAACCTTTTTGTCCCCAAACCGATAATGAGCCATGACAGCGACCGCGATATTCAGGGGAACGCCACCGGAAAGCTCAACAGACTTGTCGATTTCTACAATAGCTTCTTTGATCATCGATTTTCCTAGATACAATTCGCCAAGGTGATGGTGCGCGAACCAGTCGTTGGGCTCAATCATGAGCCATTTTTGAAACTCTTCGATCGCCTCGTCGTACCGGCGTGCCTGCCAGAGCCTATGTCCAAGATTTGTATTGCAGAAGCCGGAAACCGGATCGAGCTCTTGTGCCTTTCTGGCCTGGATGATGGCCTCGTCGTACCGCCTTCTGAGATTCAAGTAGAAGGAATAATAGACATAGGTGTAGGAGGAACCCGGAGTCAGTTCGAGGGCTCGCTTGAATTCCCGCTCCGCAGCCTCCCAGTTCCAGTCATAGAAGGTATGAATGGATGCCAATGACGCATGGGCCTCGCCAAGGGTATCGTCTATCTCGATGGCCTTCTTGGCAGCCTCCCGTGCTTTGGGGTACGTCTGGTGTGGCGGCAAATTCCCCCAAATAGAGCTGTACCAGTAACTGTCAGCCAGGCCGGCGAAGGCCGCTGCGTTGTTCGGATCCTTTTCTATCGCCTGCTCGAAGTTCTCGATGGCCTTTTCGAATCCTCCAGGATTCAGCTTGTTAAAGAAATAGCGGGCCTTCAAATAAAAGCTATAAGCTTCCTGATTGTCCGCATGACGCTTCACTAACCCCTGTTTCTCTTTTCCCAAAAGTTTGATCTTCAGCTTGTCAACTATCGCTAAGGATATCTCATCTTGGATCGCGAAAATATCTTCCATTTCTCGGTTGAAACTTTTTGACCAGAGATGAGAACTGTCAGTAACATTGATCAATTGAGCAGTAATGCGGATTCGTTGACCGGATTTTCTTACACTTCCCTCGAGCATTTTTTTAACATTTAGCTTACGTCCGATTTCTCTTATATCTTCTTGTTTTCCTTTAAAGGCAAAAGCGGATGTGCGTGCAATAACGCGGAAATCTTTTATCTGTGTCAGTCTATTGATGATTTCCTCAGAAATTCCGTCGCAAAAATATTCCTGGTCTTTAGCTGGACTCATATCCTCAAAAGGAAGAACAGCGATGGAGTTCTCTTCTCTTGGCAAACTGAGGGAAGGGGGCTGTTTCAATTTCTGAATAATCTCATGCACATTCTGATATCTGTTGCTCAACTTTTTTGATAGAGCCTTCTCAACGACTTTCTCTATACGACTTGGTAAGTCCTGTCGAAGGGATGTGACTGGATGAGGGTCTTTTTCGAGAATTTCAAAGATTAAAGCATGTTCTTGACTCTTCCTAAACGGCCGTTCATTGGTAAGCATTTCGTAGAACATAGCACCCAAAGACCATATATCTGTGCGGTGGTCGACATCTTCGCCTCTAGCCTGTTCCGGGGACATGTAGGCGACCGTGCCAATCAGAGTGGATGTTTTGGTCATGTCTACTCCCGCTTCCAATTTTGCGATGCCGAAATCCATGATCTTGGCTGTCCCTTTGTCCGTCAGCATGATGTTGGCCGGTTTAATGTCCCGATGGACGATGCCTTTGGAGTGGGCCTCACTCAGACCTTCGGCAACCTGAGTGATAATCTTTACGGCTTCGTCGATCTCAAGTGGTCCCGACTCAATCCTATCCTTGAGGGTCTGCCCCTCGATAAATTCCATGGCTATGAAGGTTTGATCATCTGCCTCATCGACCTCATGAATTATGCAGATATTGGGATGGTTGAGGGCAGCAGCAGCCTGCGCTTCCTGGTAGAATCGGGCCTTAGCATTTTTGTCTTGTGTCAACTCAACCGGAAGGAATTTCAGAGCTACATCACGTTTGAGTTTGGTGTCCTTGGCCTTGTAGACGATTCCCATCCCTCCTCTGCCCAACTCAGTATGGATTTTGTACTTACCTGCGATGGTTTTGCTTGTAGAAACTAGAGGCGTATGAATTGTCTTAGTCACTTCTAAGATAGAATCAGGGGAAGTAATTTGGGTACCACATTCACCGCAGAACTTAACGGTCTCAGGATTATAGGTCTGACAGTTGGGACATTTGTTTGTCATCTTCTCTCTTTGCTAATTCTGTACAAGAATATAAATTTAGGAATGTAGTGTCAAACCATAAAGTCAACCAGAAAGGAGAACCTTGCCAGCAAGCGGCTCCAGACACACGATTCTTGGCTCAACCACGGCAATCTTTGATAGGACTCGTCATTCTGCTTGTGGGGATTCCTGCTTTCCTGTATTGGCAATCGAAGGGCAAAAGCACGTGATGCGCTAATCTGCCGTCCCTC
>CAYTND010000372.1:0-2932 GCA_964438965.1 uncultured Pirellulales bacterium | reverse complement strand
ACTGTTGCCGTGCTCCATACACAACACACCCTCGAAACCTTTTTTGTGGATACGCTTAAAGATATTTTTGAAATTGATTTCTCCGGTCGTCGGCTCTTTGCGGCCCGGGTTATCGCCCAGATGAAAGCTGGCGATTTGGTCCCAAGCCATATCGATATTCGGGATAAGGTTGCCTTCGGTGATCTGCTGGTGATACAGGTCATTGACAATCTTACAGGAAGGGCTGTCCACCGCCCGGCAAATCTGATATGCCTGTGGAATCTTTGTTAAGAATAGTCCCGGATGATTCGTCCACGCATTCAGCGGCTCAATTACCATAACTAATCCCGACGGCTCACATACTTTGGCGCAATACCTGAGGTTCTCGATTACATTTGCCGTCTGGTAGTCCCACTCCAACCGATTGTCATACGCCCCGGGTACAACCAATGCCCACTTGGCGTTGGCGCGCTTGGCGAACTCGACACCTTCCTTGACTTTCTTTATGATATTCTCGCGTATGCCCTTATCATTGGTGACAAAGGACTTTCCACCGATGCCCTGCAAGACAAACGGCCCAGGGGTCATACCCAACCGATCCATTTCCTTGACGATCTTATCCACCAGGTCCCTGGGCTTTCTCATCAGGCCGTTATCGAACATAGCGGAAAAACCCTGGTCGGCCATAAATTTAAGCTGGTCGATTTCATCCCTGCCCGCGTGCTGGCGAAACGTGCCAAAGTTTGGTGCATATTTGAGTTTGAACTTTTTCGCCGGCTTGACGGCAACCGGAACACTTCCTATTGGTATTGGTTCATACTCAATCTTGGACTTATTCGCCGGTTTGTCCTGTGCCGCGGTGCTCGCAGCGGAAACCGCCATTGCTGCTGCAGCGGAAGCCATAAAATTACGCCGAGTAATCTTTTTGCGGTTGTTCATTTCGATACTCCTAAAAGTAACGTTCATTGTTCTGCTGCATTCTCCTCCATCTCGGATATGCAACTGTCTTTTTACAAACATTTACAATCAAAGGCAAAAATGCTAAACTTTAGGACTTGTAAATAATACCGACAACCCTTATACCAATTCCTTGAGATGCTTGAGACTGCGCTGTGCCTGGTCGGGCGTACCACACTCCACGGAAAATACGATGTCGCGAGGAGTCTTCTTACTGACAATTTCGATGACCCTGGCCCAGTCGATGACACCATCGCCACACGCGCAGCCCACCGGCGTACCGGTTACCTTGCCGCGTTCAGCTTCTGCGTGCTCTACGGAAATATCCTTTGCGTGCAAATGTACCAGCCTTTCAGCCACTCGTTCCAGCCACTCGTACACATCCTGCCCGGCCAAGTAGGCATTGCCGGTGTCCAGGTTGATGCCGATGGCCGGCGATTTGACCAGATTGTAGATACGGTCCAAACCGTCAGGCGTTTTGGAGTATTGTGCGTGGGGTTCCAGCCCGATGACAACACCGCGACGCTCGGCGACAAAGGCCGCTTCCTGAAGCGTGTACTTAATCAACACGTGGTCCTCTTCTTCGGTCGTCCATTTGGCTTTGACGCCTTCGTCAGTATTGACTACCGGCACTCCTATCTCGGCGGCAACACGAATCGCCATCTTGATGTACTCTCCGTGGACCTCCGGCCTGCCCAAAGGCCCGTGCGACTGAAGAGCGGAAATCTTCAATCCTGCTTTGTCGCACGCTTCCTTGATTCGGTATGGGTCGTCGAACATCGAAACGGTGTGGAAATACCCGGCCTCGCTCATCAGCTCCCGGCCAAAGTGGACCATAGGCTCTATGTACTCGAAGCCCATCTCAGCAGCTTTCTCAACAGCCCACTCAAAAGGTTTGTCGCTGCTGCGAGAAAACTCAGTGTTTAGGCCAATATAAACATTACTCATTTTCACAAGCTCCTTAATTTTCTATCATCAAATCTTACATAAAATACGATTCTTTTACTTACAAACGCCAAGGACTCCGCATCGGGCGGGCCAACATTCGGCTGGCTTCATTATCACCTATGAACCGTTCAGTGGCCGGGTCCCACCTGAGCTTGCGCTTCAGTCGAACTGCTATTTCCGGAATCAAACCGAGATAGGAAGCTTTGTGGCCTGCTTCGACCGGGGACACCGGGTCGCGGCGGGTCCGCACACACTGAAGAAAATCGCCATGATGGTTTGTGGATTCGTAGAGACGGCTCTCGTTTGGCTCGATTTTCACCTCTAACAATGAGGCCGGCTCAGCCCAAATCCCTCCGCGGTTGACATGGACCCAGCCCTTGTCGCCCTCAAACCGGCAGCCCTGCTTATTTGGATTGCCGGTGTCTGTATAAGTCATTCGCAGGCCGCTGGTGTAGTTGAACTCCGCTTGCCAATCGTTGATATTGTCGGTCAGACCATCGTTGCGATAGCTGCCTTTGCAGACGACCTCGAACGGTTCGCCGCCCAGTGCCGGACAGCCCCAGTTCGCAATGTCCAGATGATGCACGCCCCAGTTGACGATAAAACCGGCACAGTAATCCCATATCAGATACCAGTCGGGCCAGGCCAGTCTGCCTCCGTTGTAATGTTTCATAGGGGCCGGCCCGACGTACATATCGTAGTCAAGCCCTGGTGGAATTGGTTCGGCCGTGGTAGGTTTAAGATATGTTCGCTTATACTGGGGCCCGGGCGCAGCGACCTTGACTGTGTGGAGCTTGCCAAGGTATCCACTTCGCGCAAGCTCACAGGCGAACCGGAACTTGCGGTCCGACCTCTGCTGTGTACCGGTCTGGAATACCCGGCCATACCTTCGCACTGCATCACGGATTGCCTGGCCCTCGACTACTGCCACACCTAATGGTTTTTCGCAATACATATCTTTGCCGGCCTGTGCAGCCGCGGCGGCAATCAACGCGTGCCAATGGTCCGGGGGGGCAATCATCACGGCATCAATATCCTCGCGAGCGAG
>CAYTND010000371.1:0-2954 GCA_964438965.1 uncultured Pirellulales bacterium | reverse complement strand
TCCTATTTCAACCCTGAGGCGGCGGCAGCCTGTAGCTGGACAGCCGGGCAGTTGAGCCCAGGGGCCAAGCACTACCTGGAGAGCCTGCCTGCCATTATCTGCCGTGATGATTTCACCCTGGTCCATGGCAGTCCCCGTGAGCCTATCTGGGAGTATATCCTGTCCGTTGCCACCGCCCGCGCCAACTTTGCCTGCTTCGAGTCCAAGTTCTGTCTCATAGGCCATTCCCATGTCCCGCGGGTCTTCGTGTATGTTGAGGAGGAGGGGAGATGTCTTGTAGACAGGCTCTCAGTGGATAGCGCTCTCCAGCTAAGGGAAAACCGCTCCATAATCAACCCCGGTGGTGTAGGCCAGCCTCGCGATGGTGATCCCAGAGCCAGCTATGCCATCTACGACACCGAGGCACGGGCTGTATATCACTACCGCATTCCCTACGATATCGCCGCTACCCAGCGGAGGATGATGGAGCTTGAGTTGCCCCTGAACCTGGCAACCCGACTAAGCTATGGTCTGTAGGTGTTTTTATGTTCCCCTTTTTTCGTAGTCGGGACACGAGGTGGCATTGGGGCGTTCTGGACGGTGACAGGCGCTGCGCCAATCCCACTTGCAGCTATCGCAGAGGAGGACGTTCTTCCCCAGTGCCTTCCTGATCTTGAGAATCAGTCTCTGATGCCAACTGAGACCCATTTGACCTCCATACGAGGTAATGGTTAACAGTAAACAGTATAGCGGGTCGGCTGTAAGCGAGCAAGGCTCTCAAGCTTATGGCAGCAGTAAGGAGGTGATTGGAGTGCCTATAGTGAGGGTTGAGATGTGGCCCGGGAGAACCCGGTCCCAAAAGGCGGAACTGGCCAGAGTCATCACCGAGGCGGTGGTTACTATCGCTCATGCCACAGCCGAGTCAACCATCGTTGTCTTTGAGGACGTGCCCAGGGAGAACTGGGCTGTAGGTGGCGTCCTCGCTTCCGAAGCGCAGGCTTAGCTCGGGGCAGGCTGTGAGCGCTCGATTCTCCGGGGCGTAACTGTCTCTTTCAGTCACCCAGGATGGTGAGAGGCGGCTGAAGAAAAAAGGCTTGCTTCGAAATCAGCGGACCACCTGAGTTGCAAACAGAAGGGAGGTATGGCACAATAGTCTCGGATAGGCCAGCGGGGTGTAGCGCAGCCAGGTAGCGCACCTGAATGGGGTTCAGGTGGTCGCCGGTTCGAATCCGGCCACCCCGACTCGTGGCTCAGTTGTCTTTGCTAACATTTTGCTAACATTCCCCTTTTGCCCCTTTGCCACAAGGAAATCGTCAAACCGCTGCGCCGCCGCTTCTTGGAGCCCGGGCAAAACATGGGAATAAGTGTCCAGGGTGATCTTGATGCTTGAGTGGCCCAGCCGCTCAGAGACTATTTTCGGGTGTACCCCCGCGCTTAGCAGCAAAGTCGCATGCGTGTGACGAAGATCATGCAGGCGGATGTGAGGTAAACCAGCCTTACGCATGGTCTTCCTGAATGCATGCGTAACCGTGCTGGGGTCGAAGGGGCGGCCGTCCGGGTGTGCGAATACGAAATCATCGTCCGCCAGGGGCTTTCCTTGTAGAAGTCGCTGTGCTGCTTGCTCGGCCCTATGTTCTCGCAACAGCGCAGCGAGCGACGGTGACAGCGCTATCTGTCGTCGGCTGTACGGGGTCTTGGGCTCTTTTATGACGTATTCTCCGGCTTGCCTGTATGCCGTTTCAACCACGGATAGCAAGGCAAGATCCAAGTCCACGTTCTTCCATCTCAGCGCCAGTGCCTCACCGCGACGCATGCCGGTATAAAGAAGAGTCGAGAAGAATGTGTGGTAGGGTGTTTTCGCGGCAGTCTCCAGGAATGTGAAGACATTTTCTGGAGCGAGCGTTGGCCTGGCTTTTCGTTCCAGTCGCGGAGGATCTGTTGCCTCAGCTACGTTGCGGGCTATCAACCCCATCTTGACGGCGTGACCCAGCGCCTCTGCCAAGAGAGAGTGGCAATATCGCACGGTTCGTGAACTGAGTTGCCCCTTCCCATCAAGGCGACCCTGTCTCTTTTGGCGATTGTAGAAAGTTTGCAGATGATGAGGCGTAAGTTGGTTCAGCGCTATCATACCCAACTCCGGGATGACGTGGCGGCGGATTATCATCTCATAGCTCGTTTTGGTCCTTGGCGAGCAGTTTGCCTCCACATAGCCACCGAGCCAGTCATCCAGCCACTCACCCAGCGTGACCCGGTTGGGCTTGACATAACCCCCCGTCTCCAGGGAATGCAGTAACCTCGTCAATTCCTGCTCCGCATCCCTCTTGGTACCCCGAACCGTGTGCCACTGCTGCCTCCTCCTGCCCGTCTCGGGGTCTCGTCCCACGTCTATTACGATGCTCCACGAGCCTTTGGACCTTTGTTTGATATGCCCTTTCATCTTTCCTTCCTTTCATCAAGAAATGCTTACCCATGCCCTATGCAGGACACAACTCACACCGGGTGCGCAGTATGATAGGCCGCAGCCGGAGGGGATGCAGCGCTTCCTCAAGCTCCTCGGCCTTGCTCTCGATATGGCGGATCTCCATCGCCACCTGCGGCAGGAAATCCTCTTGGCACAGGATTTTGGTCGCGAGACTGCATACCTTCGCCGCCGCTTGGGCCATGTCCTCATCAGCGAATGCGAGGCCCAGGCTACGAGCAGGTTCGCCCCATGTGACCAGGAACTGCTTGCCCTGTGAGATTGTGCGGAAGCTCTCAACTTCCTCTGGTCGGCCAGCGGTGCCAACTGACCACGCGGCCCTGAGCACGCCCTTCACCATCTTCCCCAGGGCTTGCTCTTCACCGGTGGAGGCTTTGATCCTCTCCGCCTGGCTCGCCTGCTGCTTGACGTAGTTCCCTACGACTTCGGAGGCTTGCCCCCGAAGTTGCCCGATAGCCCCCACACAAGCGTCCCAATGCTGTGCCCATTCCTCCAC
>CAYTND010000370.1:0-2954 GCA_964438965.1 uncultured Pirellulales bacterium | reverse complement strand
GCATACTTTTTCTGAGCGTCAATTAGCGCGGGCGTAAAGATATTAGAGATTTTATCGTAGTTACGGTTGGCCCTGGGCAGGCCTAAATATTGGCTGTGCGCCCGGCCGACGTGCAGGTTGATATTGACACAAATCCCATAGCGAGCTAATTGGTCGATAAAATAGTCAAGTCTATCGAGAGCTTCCGGAGTGATGGTTTTGCCGTCCTTAGCGTTCCACAGTCCACGAGGCCACCGGGCGGAGTCCATATGGTGACATCGGACAGCGTTGACGCCGGCCGCAGCCAGGCGAGCGGCAACATACGGGGCATCCTCATGCCTGGGCAGATTCGCTCCAAATGAAAGATTAACCCCCCAAAGGCGGATACGTTCTCCATTGCGATAGAAGTGCCCATCGGCTGCCTGTAAGCGGCTGCTGTCGGTCTTGATAGGCTCAAAAGAAGTAACCGCAATCAGCGAGTCGGCATTCGGCTTTGCAGGAATTACGAAAGGAACAAAGTCCCCTGCCACCGACATCCTACATACAAAAGCACAGGTCATAAGTGCAAAAAATAAAAATTGTTTTGCGCACTTTGCTCTTATATTCTTGCTTACCTTGCTATAACGTTCTTGATAAATCATAGACACCTCCTGCTTATATAGTACGCTTAATTTAGCATACGATGATTTTTTCATCTGTTATCGTTAGCGAAAAGCTCATAAGAAATGATACAAACTGTGTTCTGTACTATCAACAGAAAAACAAACTGCGGCTGTATCAAACAATATTATTCATTACAGAATTTATAACGGAGCTTGCATAGAGGCCGGTCAGACAATATGATTGGGACACTAAAACAGAAATATCAAATACGGAGCGAATAATGGCACATAAATTCATCAACCAGATCGGGCCGGGAGAGGCAATCGACGATATTTATATCGTGAGGGACCCGATACTGCGGAGCACAACACGAGGTGATTTATACATAGCAATGTTCCTTTCGGACCGCAGCGGACAATTGAACGGGCGAATGTGGCAGGCGACCGAAACGATTTATAAGGCACTGCCGAAACCAGGCTTTGTCCATATACAGGGCCGAAGCGAGCTTTACCAGAACAACCTGCAAATCATCATAAATAACATAAGCGTCGTCGATGCAAGCAACGTCCGTATAGACGATTTTCTTGCGCGAACAGACAAAGACACAAAGCAGATGTTCGAGGATGTAACAAAGATAGTAGGCCGAATAAAAAATCCGCAGTTAAAGACGCTGGTCGGTGAATTCATGGCCGACGCCGAGCTGATGGAAAAGTTCCGCAATGCGCCCGGTGGGATGAAGCTCCACCATAGTTATATCGGCGGACTGCTGGAGCACACCCACAATATGCTGCGTGTGGCTGTTGCGATATTACCGTTGTATCCGGAGGTGCAGGCTGACTTGGTTTTGGCAGGGATTTTTCTTCACGATATCGGCAAGACCGAAGAGCTTTCGTACGATATGGCCTTTACATATACCGATTCAGGCCAGCTAATAGGTCATGTTGTCAAGAGCCTTCTTATGATAAATCAAAAGGCTGATGAACTAAGGGCAAAGGGCACAAAGATTGAGCAAACGGTACTGGACCCTCTCGGGCATATTATCCTCTCGCACCACGGCCAATATGAATTCGGCTCACCAAAGCTGCCGGCAACGGCGGAGGCCTTTATGGTCTATTATATCGACGACCTGGACGCCAAGATGAGCCAGGTAACAGCGGCGATTGACAGTGAGCAAAGCGATTCAAACTGGACCGCCTGGAAAAACGCTTTGCGGACGCGGCTTTACAGGAAACGGATAGAATAACGGACAATTGATTCAGTTCGGATAAAAAAAAACAGCCCGGCCGAGCTCCCCCGCAAGAGTCAGCTCAGCCGGTGGATCTTATAACTTTATTATCGCGCCGGCGATGTTCACCGTATCTGTAGGTAATATCTGTTATCCTATGATGATTTGGCAATATTTATATCCGCACTGTGACAACTGTATGTCACAGCTGGTGAAAAAATCCGCAATTGTGTGGGCTTAATCAGTATTACAACGCTGCTTAGATTCTACTGGCGGGTATTAAGCTGTTATTGTATAAATACTTACGGCAATTGCGTTAAATTCGAAATCCGAATATCAAAACTCGAAACAAATCCAAAATTCAAATGTTCAAATTTTCAAAACTTACTGTTTTGGTCATTTGAATTTTTGTCATTAGATATTGTTTCGAATTTCGAGTTTCGTGCTTCGGATTTTAGGGTCAGAACCATTTTTTGATGTTAAGTGGCGCTGTAGTATTAGATGCTCTGAGCACGCTCCCGCTCCAGAACAATTCCGGAAAATCGCCAGATTTTCTCGAACTGCTCATGGGACATCAACTTCGTACCGGCAAGGGGGTCGGCCACAGTGATTGTCTGGTCCGAGACTTCCAGAACAGCCAGACAGTGGTCCAGAAGGAATGAGTCCCTTACCATAGCTAACGTAAGACCGGCATTCCTGAGCTGCTCGATTGAATCAAAGTAACGGTACTGAGATTTTAGGCCGGCAGCACCATAACGACTTTGCAGAGCTGAGCTAAGGCAAGCCGGGAGTGTCCCTGCGACCGGACTGGTATGAGAAAGTATAGCTATTTCGCCCTCGTCGGCGGACAGACCCAATCTTCCAAGAGCTGTTACCGCCGCTGCAGGGCCACAAGTATAACTTGTACTTTGAAAACAGATACCTTCGGAATTAAACCTTGTTTTAATACTCGACAGATGGTCCTTAATCAAAGCTGGAACAAGAAAAGGCAAAACCAGGAACCAGGTTACAACCGTAACCATCACGATGCAAACCAGCACTTTCTCGCATTTGCGAGGCAAACGTGACAGCGGAACAGTCAGGCCCATCGTAACGGCCAAAGATAAAATGACGACTTTGAATTTATCTAAAAGAGAAAAGAATATTT
>CAYTND010000369.1:0-2960 GCA_964438965.1 uncultured Pirellulales bacterium | reverse complement strand
GCGCTTCGAGGTCTGCTCCATCCGAATAAGCCCGCGGCAGATACAGCCGCACCATACGGATTGCCTCAAGGGCGATGGCGTCACACATTGGGTGAAAGACCGGACATACGAATGCTTCAATGGCGTGGGTCATCGCATCCATACCGGTCGAGGCGGTCAAGTCTGGTGGTAATCCAACGGTCAGTTCGGGGTCCAGTACCGCCATCTCAGCCATCAGCGGCTGAGCACCCAATATTGCCTTTCGTCCCATCTGTCGTATTGTAATAACACTACTTCGCCCCACTTCACTGCCGGTCCCTGCCGTGGTTGGAATCGCGCACATAGGAACCAGTTGTGGCAGTTCATCAAACGGCATTTCCATTAGGGCCATGTCTGGGAAAGCAACCTTAAGCCGCAAAGCCCTCGCTGCATCGAGCGCACTGCCGCCGCCCAATCCCACCACGCCGTCACAGTCGCCTTGCACATACGCGCCCCACGCATTCTCTACGTCCTCGTCTGTGGGATTGGGATGAACACCCGTAAACTGCACATACGTTCCGGGCCAAACCCGGCCCATCTGTTCGGTAACCAGATGAAATGCCTCGGTTTTAAGTAACCCTGAATCTGTGACTAACAAAGGACGACTCACTTTATACTCCCGGGCGAATTCAGCCAGCACCGAACGTGCACCGATACCAAATCGTATATCATTAGGAAACCTGAATTGCGATATCTCTGTCATAAGTAGCTCTCCAGATACATTTAGCTAATCGTAATGACATCAGCATATATGTTAAAATACTGAAAATCAAGGGTAATTCTATGTGTTCACAGTGTACTAAAGTTTACTATCGAACATGGGCACAACAACTGTCTTAAACTCGACCTGGCTATTAGTCTTGAGATGTGAGACAATGTCATCAGGCGTAATGGTGGGTACTGGAAAGGACATCCAGATCCCAGTCCAGGACTGACGAAGGAGCCATTGAGCGGCTCCGAGGTAAAAGAGAAAAATCATGATAGTGGGCTTGACCAATATGAAACTAATCCGAACAATAACAACGCTTCTCCGTAAGGAGTCCCTAGGACTGACGTTATTGCTTTGTATTGCGACAGGATGCCAGCCGGTTCAGAAAGAGATTCCTAAGCAGCGCTTTAGCCAGATTGACCATGTAATCGAAGAAGAGATAGAGAAAGGTAACTTACCTGGAGCCGTGGTTCTCATCGGCAAACACAACGAAATTTTGTACTGGGAAGCCTTTGGTAATGAAGTGATAGAACCTTTCGAGGAACCTATTTGTAGAAATACGATTTTTGATCTTGCGTCTCTGACCAAACCTATTGCCACAGCCACTTCGATTATGATTCTGAGAGACCGCCAAGCAATAGAATTAGATGATTATGTGGGTACATATCTCTCTGCTTTTGCGTGCAATGGCAAGGAGGAGGTCCGTATCAAACATCTTCTGAGCCATACTTCGGGATTGCCGGCGTATATGAACGCGGACGAGTTGAAGGAGCAATTCGGGAGTCCTGCCGTAAGGCATCCTGTGGACTGCCCCGAAAAGGTAATTGAGAAAATATGTGGATTGAAAGCTCTAAGCAAACCCGGAGAAGAGTTTCGCTACAGTTGCTTAGGTTACATTACGCTGGCAAAAATTGTAGAATCAGTAAGCGGGAAGAGTATTGGTGATTTCAGCAGGGAGAACATATTTGCTCGGCTTGGCATGAAAGACACCGCCTACAATCCTCCGGATTCCTGGGAGAAAGATGTTGCAGCCACCCAAATTGTGGACCGGCAATTGCTTCGAGGCACTGTCCACGATCCTCTTGCAAAATTGATGGGAGGCCTATCCGGCAACGCCGGACTATTTTCCAATGCCTATGATTTGTCGATATACTGCCGGATGCTGCTGAATGAGGGCATCTGGAATGGCACAAGAATTCTCAGCCCTGAAGCGGTTGCTATGTTGACCACCGCTCAGGCAGATGGCCGTTCTTATGGTTTTCGTGTGAGTTCGAGTTTCTCATCCGTTAAGGGCTCTTACGCTCCGGAAAAAGCGTTTTGCCATACTGGTTATACAGGCACTTCAATAGTCTGCGACCCGGTGAGTGGTACCTTTGTTATTATCCTTACCAATAGAGTCCATCCCAGCGATGAGGGAACTGCGAAACCTGTTCGTAGTAAAGTTGCAGATATTGTTTTTTCCAATCTACAAATGACGCCTTGAGTCTATTGGCAATGAGTCGGAGAAGCTAAACATTCAGGATATCAAGCGGTTCAAACTGTCTGCCGAGTACGCTCCGGCTTTCGAAGCCAAGCCATCGGTCCAACACGGTGGCGTAAACACGGCGGAAGTCGGTGTGGAACTTTGGGGCTCCGTTGTCCAAATCGGTGAGGCTGGGACGTGGGCCTATGAGACCGGCTTTTAGCCTGCCGCCGGCCAGGAAGACAGGGGCAGCGGCGCCGTGCCCGGTTCCGCGGCGGCCATTTTCCTTGACGGTTCGGCCGAACTCCGAGAACGTCATCAGCAGGACACGATCCAGCAGCTTGTCACGTTTCAAATCGCGGACAAAGGCCGCCACCGACTCGGACAACTGGTGCAGCAATGCGCAATGGTTGCCCAGTTGATTGGCGTGGTTATCAAAGCCGCCGATCCCGCCACCACCGAATTCCGTGAAGAATATCCGGATACCGACATCAGCGCGGATGAGTTGGGCGACCGTGCGGAAAGTGGCGGCGAGCTGGAACGAGGGATATTCGGTCGTGTTGGCTGACGCTTTGGTCGCCGCTTCGATTCGCCGGCTGTTAGCGCAGGCGTTCAACGTACAGTGCTGCAGGAAATCCAACAGCGGATTTCCTTTATCTGGCTCTGCCACAGGTGCACGGGGAAGTTTAGCTGTGTGTTTTGATTGAGATTTGTTTTTCGGACAGCCGGGCATTTGTCTGGTCGTGAGGTCGCGAGGTGAGCGGATGGAGG
>CAYTND010000368.1:0-2972 GCA_964438965.1 uncultured Pirellulales bacterium | reverse complement strand
TCGCGTCATACTTGCCGACTTAGCACTGAGCAGGCAGATAGTGTAAAATAAATAGGTTAAAGATAGACTCGGTCCTCAAATCGACAAAAAGCAACCTAGAAAGCCCACAGAAATATTCCTCTTTCTCCTCAGCTGTTCAAACGGCTGGTGGATGTATCCCCGGCACATTATGAAAAGGTATTCTTATGTAATTCCGGTACAGAATCAGTGGAAGCGGCCATCAAGGCGGCCCGTACAACAACGGGGAAAACTGAAATTATCAGCCTGATACGGGGATTCCATGATAAATCTCTGGGTAATCTGTCCGTGACCTGGGACAAAAATTACCAGGAGCTGTTTATGCCGCTGGTAATTACCAATGATGAAATAGATCGGATTGTAACAGAGCTGAAAACAGTGTTCGGTAGTTAAAAACTCTGATATTACGGAAGAAGGGCCACTCGAAAGATTAGCCCGTTTATTTATTCAGAAAATTTGCACTTTTTAAACGCATCGAATATATTTTAATAAACGTCTCTGATCGGAACAGAGAAAACTAATAAAGCAGGTGACCCGACCATGACCATTAAATCCATTACCGATAAAAAGGAGCTTCAAAAATATCAGGAGGACGAATCGTCCGCCTTTCTTGGAACCGCAACGGAATTGATTCTTCCCAGAAATGAACAGGAACTCGCCGAACTGCTGAAATCAGCAACGGCGACCGGCACCCTGGTAACCGTGTCCGGCGGCGGTACCGGTATTACCGGATCCCGGTGTCCCATTCATGGCGGACAGGTTGTTTCTACCGAAAACATTCTCACGCCTCAAACGGAGTGTCCTGATGAGTATGACGTTGTGTCTGAACAGGGCTATACGGTTTATCTGAATCGTGATGCAAAACAGGCGATTGCGCCCGGTTCCATACCACTGTCGATTCTCGATGGATTACTGGCGCCTGAACAACTGCTTTATCCGCCGGATCCCACCGAAATGTCAGCCACACTTGGTGGTACTGTTGCAACCAATGCGTCAGGTGCACGATCCTTTTATTATGGACCTACCCGTAAATGGATCACCAGTCTGAGGGTTGTTTTGCCCACGGGTGATATTCTTCCGCTGAACGCAGGAGCGTCACCCTCAAAAAATCAGCAGCTGACATTACCTGTGGGTGATCAGACCGTCACTCTGACGATCCCTGATTCTCAGACCTATCCTATGCCGACCATTAAAAACGCGGCTGGACTTTATCTCAAAGACGGGATGGATCTGATGGATCTGTTTATCAGTTCTGAAGGACTGCTGGGCTGCATTACCGATGTGGGTATCAAACTGACGGATCGGATTCAGCATACCCTGCTCACTGTGGCCTGGTTTGATGATCTGAAGCAGGCACTGGCCTTTGTAGACTCAGGTGTCTCCCATAACAGTCCTCTGGAGTTCTTATCTCTCGAATTGTTTGACAGCCATTCTCTCAAGTTCATGCAGCAGAAATATCCGGACATTCCAGATGCCGGCGCAGGCATACTGTTTGAACTGAAATATGATCAGAATGATGATAACACCATCTATCCCTCAAGTGTGTTTCTGGATCAGATCGCACGGGAGTTGAGGACTTATGAGTCAACATCGAACTGGGCTATTCCCTACAGTAACCGGGAAGACATCCGTCTGTTCCGTCACACACTGCCGGAAGTGGTTAATGAATATATGCGCAGCCGGTCCGGTAAGCTGGGTACGGATATGGCCGTTCCGCATGACCGGTTGTCTGAGATGATGGATGCGTATATTTCGGTGTCACAGACCGAAAATGTGCCTTATGTTATGTTCGGCCACATCGGCGACGATCATGTACATCTGAATTACCTGCCGGATGATGAGGCGGCCTCAAAACGGGCTAAAAAAGCGTATACAAAACTGGCCGCTACTGCCGTGAAGCTGGGCGGAACCGTATCTGCAGAACATGGTGTTGGAAAGAAGCAGATTCTTAATGAATCCGGAAATATGATTCCGTATCTGGAAATCATGTTCGGACAGACCGGATTGAAAGTGATTGCGGAGATCAAGCATCAGCTGGATCCGGCCCTGATATTAAATGTAGGTAATATGGTTCCAAAAGAACTGCTGGAACAGGTTAAATTTGAAAAGGAGGCTGGATAATGGATATTATTGTATTTGCAAAATATGTACCGAACATAGACCGTATTCCTGCCAATGCCTGGGATTATGAAAAAGGAACGCTTCACAGATCCCGGCTTCAGATGCATTTTAATTCCTATGACCAGGTCGCTCTGAACATGACCCTGTCTATCCGCCAGCAGCGGTCAGATGTCCGCATCACGGTCCTGAGTATGGGCCCGTCAAGTGCGACTGACATGCTGAAAGAGGCCATTGCCTATGGCGCAGATCAGGCCTTTTTATTAACCGATAAGAAATTTGCCGGTGCAGATACCATCGCGACAGCATATGTATTATCTGAAGGGATTAAATATCTTCAATCAACTGGAAAGATTAGTCATGAATATGCAGTCATCTGCGGGATGCAGTCTACAGACGGCGACACGGCTCAGGTTCCGGCACAGGTGGCCTATTATCTGGATGCCCCGTTATATCCCTATGTGACGGATTTGGCCATGAATGATAAGGAGTTTTTCTTCCATTGCCTGAATACCGTAGGTGCCATGACCATGACCACCTCACAGTTTCCCCTGGTAGCCACAGCAACCAAATTATATAAGAAGCTGGCATTTTATGTGTCCCTGGACGATATGGTCAGAGCAAATAACACACCGATTTCATTAATTACAGTGGATGATATGTCTCTGGATGTGAACCGGATTGGACTCACTGGTTCTAAAACCCGGGTTATCAAAGTCTTTTTTCCGGAAAAGCAGGAAAAAGATCGCCAGGTTCTGGATTCGCGTAAAGATAATTTTAAAAGTGAGATCAGGGACATGATTCGGAGCCAGATCCGACTGTTCGGTCAGTCTGTT
>CAYTND010000367.1:0-2977 GCA_964438965.1 uncultured Pirellulales bacterium | reverse complement strand
GCTCAGCGACCCAAGGCATTGTCCAGAAAATCCCGCTCTACCTTGAGCCGACCAATCTGCTGGTAGAGCTGAGCGACAAGGGCTTCATCGTCCTTCCTCTGGCCCTGGTCACCGCCGAAGATGCCGGCGGCAGCCTCGATCAGGGCCTTCTTCCAGACACGGATCTGGCTAGGGTGCACCTCGAACCGGCCTGCCAGTTCGGCGGTCGTCTCCTCGCCCTTCAGTGCTTCCAGGGCTACCCTGGCTTTGAACGACGGGCTGTGCTTCCTGCGGCTCTGTTTCATCTCTGCTCCTTCCTATTTCCTCCTTATTCCAGGAGCAGAACCCGCTCTTAGCTACCTGTCCGAATTATGGGGACCACCTCATGGAGCCTCAGCGTCCTCGAACACCAATGGTAGAGGTGATTTGGGCATGGCAGGACACCAGTTTCTCACAAAGCACCGAATCAAGCGAAACGCCATAAGAGAAGACATGCTCTATTTTGCCATCCCTGCGATTGTGGTCTTTACCGCCGGGCTGGTGGTTAGCGCATGGGATCTGGTCAGGCATCAAGGGAGTCTGTACGTACTATCAGCACAGAGCATTGTCGGATTGGCTCTCCTTGTCATCGGATTGACCAACAATGTCGTCGCCCAGGTTACACTCTGGCGGTTCTACTCTTCGACGCTGGTGATAAGGGAAGATCATCAACTCATTACGCATGGTGTCTACCGGTTCACGCGACATCCAATCTATCTGGGGGTCATCACGGCCAGTATTGGCATGTCACTGTATGCCTCAAGTCTCTATGGTCTCCTGACTATGTTGGTCTTGATCCCGGTCTTCCTCAACAGGATCAGGATGGAGGAGAGACTGTTGACCGAAGAATTCGGTGATGCGTACCGGACGTACAGGAAGGCCACAAAGAAGCTGATTCCATTCATCTATTGAGATCAAAAGTGCGCGCGCAGCCGGTACACTGCTGTGACCGGCCGGCTGGCGGAGCCGCTGGAGACCGAGCGCCTTCTTCTCCGTCCGACACGCCCCGGTGATGAGGAGCAGATTATGCTGCTTTTCACTGACCTGGGGTGGCGCCTCGCACCTGGGCTCTATCTTGCCAGCATCCTGCGGGACGGTGTACTATTGGCTAGCCAGGGCATACACAAATCGGGTGTCAGAATGGTCGCACGGGTTTCCGAGACCCGGATGGGCGTAGGAGCTCGGCTCTAGTCACTTTCACGTGCGGGAGTAACTCAGTTGGCAGAGTCCCTGCCTTCCAAGCAGGTTGTCGCGGGTTCGAGTCCCGTCTCCCGCTCCACACGTGAATTCCATGCTTCCTCCTTTCCTTTTCCCCATAAGTAGGTCGTCTTCGCTGGCAGGCTAGCGCCTGAGTCACGTGATGTCAACGCCTGAGCGCTGGCGCTCTTCAGTACCATTGGCAGGCACCGAATGGACAGCTGACAGGGCGCTCAATCGTCACAAGAGAGTCCACGAATCCGTCAGGTGAGCGCCAAGCTGAGACCCCCGCCTTGCCTGGACATAAAGAGGGCGTATTCAGTGAGAGACGATGGTGTGTTCCCCAGAGCCGTGGTGAAGAGATTTGAGAATTGCCCGTCTGCTCGAAGGAACAGAGCCTATCCGATTGCAGCCAGCACTCGACTCGAAAGGGTGTTCCAGGGACGAGAGGGAATCACTGGCAGTTGCAGACGCTTGGCTTCTCCCACGAGCCATTGCCCGAAGAGCCAGTGCGTTCGTGCCTGTGTGCGCAGCTCAGATTGTCGGTTGCCGGCGGACTCGCGCCACCGCTCCTGAAGTGTGGCCAGAAGAGCATCTTCGTCAGGCTCGTCCAAGAAGACTGCGCGAATCTGACCATTGTGGTGTTCGGCACTGATGAGCTTGGCGGCATTGACTGGAGATACCCCGTCGCCCTCAAGGACTAGTGGACTACCCACGGCAACGTGATGCTCTACCACTACTTCGACAGACGTTGACACCACCGCGCTCACTCTCATCAGGGCTTCGCAGAGCCTATCTGGTGGCTGTCGCCAAATGCCTTCCTTGCTCACCCCCGGCGAGCTGATGAAGTAGTGGAGGCTGGGGTGCTCCTTGGGACTGGTTGCACGCTGCAACGCCATCCGGAAATCATCGACTTGAGCAAGTGCTGCGTCGAAATGGCGGGCGATAACGCGAGCAAGTGTCGTCTTGCCGGTGCCAGAGCACCCGCCGATGAGAAGCGCATTCCAGGCTGACGTTGAGACGGTCATCTGCCTAGTCTAGCTCCAAACGGTCCACCCACCAAACCAGTCCCCATCACGCTTTGTTGTTGTTGATGATGGAGACTGTGTAGACTGCTGGAAGTATCAGGAGGTAGCGTGACACATACCATCCACCGCTGTCCTCTGTCCTGCTTCCTCTGTCGGAAAGCCGCCGACCTGTCGCCGTGGGATGCCTGTGCTGGTTGTGACCCCAGCATTCCCAGGATTGCCTGAAGCTCCTTGGTGGCCATACGTTTCCCTCCTTGGTGCTATCGTCCAAGGTCACAGCGAAAGACGACCCGCGCCCCCAGAATCTCCCTGTGCCTCAGTGCCCTTTCCAGCGATGGCTGCATCTCGAGTCCAACTCTGCCCGCCCAGAGAGTCAGCCGATCTCCAGTACCTCCTCAACCAGGTACTCATTGACCTCGTCCTCGGTCATGCCCAGGATCTCTCTGCAGACGTACTCTGTGTGCTCGCCAATACGGGGAGCAGCCCGGGACAATCTCCCCGGAGTCTCCGACAGCTTGTAGACGATGCCGTCGTAGGCACTGTGCCCGGTCACAGAATGATCCAGGTACACGTAGTAGCCACGCGCCCTGAGGTGAGCATCGTTGTCCAGGAGATCCTCGGCGTCCTGGACAACGCCCGCCGGGACCCCGGCCTGCTGCATCAGCACCATCACCTCCTCGGCTCTCCTGCTGATTGTCCATTCCTGTACCAAGCGATCGAGATGGTCCTCATTC
>CAYTND010000366.1:0-2981 GCA_964438965.1 uncultured Pirellulales bacterium | reverse complement strand
TGAAGGCCTTATATTCGTCGGCGACAAAGGCAAAATCCTCTGCGGCTTCTCAGGGGAGGGCCCCCGCCTGATACCCGAATCAAAAATGCGGTCCTTCAAAAGACCGCCAAAGACCCTGCCGCGTTCGATAGGCCACCATGAAGAATGGCTCGGTGCCTGCAAAGGCGGCGAACCCGGCGGCGCCAACTTCGAATACTCCGGCCTCGTAACCCAGGCCCTGCTGCTCGGCAACGTTGCTCTTCGCTCCAGAAGAAAGCTCCTTTGGGACGGCCCGAACTTCAAAATCACCAACGTCCCCGAAGCGAACAAATACCTGCACTGCCCCTATTTTGGCGAGGGCTGGACTTTATAGCTGCAACTGCTGCCCGCACCTGTGTTTGCCTGCACAGGTTGTCGCGGGTACCGCGCTGCTCGCAACACAGAAAATTCAGCCTGTATTTTGCCGATAAATTACGTGCGCGTGTGGCGCTCTCGATGTAGCAGAGGAACACCTATTTTTTAGAAGGCAGTTCCGAAATGCGGAAATCATCAAACCGGATCCAGTGCTCGGCATTGGCAGGACCATTGTAGCATTGTATGCTGACCTGGTCATCACCTGGTGCCGGCAGCTTACCTGTAGCCGCCGTTTGAAACTTGCCTTCGGCATCCGGACGGAACTGGGCAACGAAATTACCGCCCGTTACAATTAGCCGAAGCTGGACCGTCTTGTTTGGCATAGGCTTTCGACCCGGGATGATGAACAGCTCTCCATTAATCAACTCCTTAACAAGCTTAAATACCGGTTTGCCGTTATGATACCAGGTTATTCCAGCCTGCTCATATTGCTGGGTAGGCCTGGTTGTATTGGTCACGGTTACATCAATGGCAAATTTGCCGCGGCTGCGATCCGGTGCCCGACGAACCAAAGCATTCCTGACGGTATTTGCCAAACCCGGCTCAACCCGAATCTCCAGGGCGCCCTGCCGGATGCGCCACGCTTGAGGCTTTTCCCGCAGCCATGTCCAGCCATCAGCAAGGTTGCCTTCAAAGCGTTCCTCAAAGATGACGGCCTGTTGATTACCCTGACGTTTGATGACCGGTGTGAGAACGATATTTCGATAACTAATAGCTGAGTGGTCACCTTGCAGATAGATGGGGCCGGGCCTGAATACATCCGACCACAGCGCGCCGCCGGTGCAGCCCAGAAGCGGCTGGTTGTCAATAATTATCTTGTCGTTCAGTTCCACCGTCACGTGGCGGTCCAGGAGCGTGATATTCATGGTCTGCCACCACCCGCCCGGCTTCTCAGCATTCACACTGGGCTTAATTCGGCTGTAAATCGCCCCCATGTTATGTGAATCGAGACCTCTGCCGTACGAATTGCTGACCTGAACTTCGTAAATGCCTCGCAGATAAACCCCGCTGTTTCCCCTCTTGGGAACGTTCACTTCTAATTTCAGGTTGAAATCCTCGAACTCGGCTACGGTGCGAAGGTTGCCATAGGAAATATGACGTTTTCCCTTCTGCTGGACCGGCCTGTTGACAAGAACCCCATCTTCCGCTGACCAACCATTAGTCTGCCCTGGATTGGTCAGCTTCCACCCGTCCAGATTGGTTCCATTGAACAGTACGATCGGTTTGCCGTATTTGACCTTAGACAGGTCCGGCTTCGCAGGCAATGGAGGAATCCGCTTGCCGGTGAATTCATTCCGGTCAACGTCATTTCCGTTTGAGCGAGGCCGGATTTGTGTCAAACGCAGGGTATCCCCTGAGACCTTCGCAATAATCATTTCAGTAAACGTATGCGTCCGGATCACTTTACCCCTGGCGTCTTTGCGTTCAACCTTATGAACACGTGTGACGTTCAGGGTATTCCCATCCATATAGACACTCGCCACAGGGACGACACTTCCCCCGCCCCATAGGATATTTGCGTCCAAATACCCATCTTTCTGTTCAACACCGAGCCAACCAGCGCCTCCGCCAGGAATTGTCAACGCCCAGTGTCCAATATAAGGATTAGCAGTTTCAGCGGCAGACTTCGGCGAGCTCAGTCGAGCCGGAACCGATACACAGGTGAGCCATAAGGCCAAGAAAACCAAGACATAACGAATGCTTTTGTTCATAAGAGGTACCCTCTTTTTAGATTACAGTATTTGTACACAGTCCACAGGATGCCTTACGGCATATCCCTTACGGGAAATACAAATCAAAAAAAGTGACAAACATATCTTACGCCATCGTGGCCGCGACACGGCGGATGGCACAACTTTACAGAGCCTGCTCTTTGTGTTCCTCGGCGTCGATTTTCCTTTGTCCTGGCTCAATAGCGCCAGGGGCATTTCTAACGCAGCGAAAGCCATAGATATCGTATCCAAAACAGACGTCAGCATAGCCGGGGGCTTCATTGTAACGATAACCGGAGCGACAGCTATCGGCACTGAATTTCCATGCGCCGCCGCGTACCACCTTGGTTTCGCCGGTCTCCGGTCCTTTCGGGTTTTCTTCAGGGCTTTCCTGATAATAGTCCACTTTGTAAAAGTCGTTGCACCATTCCCAGACATTACCATACATATCGTACAGTCCCCACGGATTAGGCGGCTTCTGGCCTACCGGCCGAGGTTTACCGCCGGAGTTTTCCTTAAACCAGGCATAATCACCCAATTTTGACGGGTTATTCCCGAAGAAATAATCCGTTTTGCTTCCTGCCCGACACGCATATTCCCATTCCGCCTCCGTAGGCAGCCTGTACCCATTTGCATCGAAATCACATCTCCAGGTTTGTAAATCATAGCAAGGTTGGAGACCCTCCAGGCGAGAACGGGCGTTACAGTATCTTACAGCGTCGGACCAGCGCATCTGCTCGACAGGGTTTTTGCCCGCCTTCCAACGGGAAGGATTCTTTCCCATAACTCTTTGGTATTCCTCTTGAGTTACTGGATACTTATCTATGTAGAATGAGCTTACAACAACCTCATGGGGTTTTGCATCTACCTCATTCT
>CAYTND010000365.1:0-2983 GCA_964438965.1 uncultured Pirellulales bacterium | reverse complement strand
AAACTTGTCTGACGACAGTCAAGAATGGAAGATAATTTATTTACAAGTCCTAAGGTCTTATTCAAGGAGAGCAGGAATGCACTCGAATCTTATCTCGCCACACGGGGATAAACTGATTAATTTGGTTGTCGATCAAGAAAGGAATGAGGAGCTCAAGCATCTTTCCCGGGATTGGCCGTCCTGGGACCTCACACCTCGCCAGATTTGTGACCTTGAACTTCTTGCTAATGGTGGTTTCTCACCTCTTGAGGAATTTCTTTGTCGAAATGATTATGAGAGTGTTTGCGAGAAGATGAGGTTGGCCGACGGCACTATTTGGCCGATCCCGATTATGCTTGATGTTACTGAGGAGTTGGCAAAAAATCTGGGTGAGGGCGCGATTCTGACGCTGCGGGATGCCGAAGGTGTTATGCTCGCCGCTCTCAATGTGGAACAGATATGGCAGCCAGACCTTATGTGTGAGGCCCGGCAGATTTTTGGAACAACAAACCCCGAACATCCGGGCGTCGCGTACCTACAGCACAGTACGAATCCTTGGTATGTTGGAGGTAAATTAGAGGTCCTGCAACTGCCTCACCATTACGACTTTGTGGAATTTCGACTTACACCATCGCAGCTCCGAGAGAAATTCACAACTTTTGGATGGCACCACATTGTTGCTTTTCAGACTCGTAATCCCATGCACCGTGCTCACCAGGAAATCACTTTCCGCGCAGCAAAAGAAATTGAAGCAAACCTGCTGATTCACCCGGTCGTCGGCATGACGAAACCCGGTGATGTGGACCATTACACGCGTGTAAGATGTTATATGTCGATACTGAAACACTATCCTCATCATACAGCGATGATGAGTCTTCTACCGCTTGCCATGCGAATGGGTGGTCCGCGGGAGGCCGTATGGCACGCTATTATCCGTAAGAACTTCGGATGCACACACCTAATCGTTGGCAGAGACCACGCAGGTCCCGGTTCCGACTCAAGCGGCCAGCCGTTCTATGGTCCGTACGATGCCCAGGAACTGCTGCAGGGTCACGAGCAGGAGCTTGGTATAAAGATGGTTCCCTTCAAAATGATGGCGTATGTGGCTGACCTGGATGAGTACATGCCGATAGATGAAGTTCCGCAAGGTACAGATGTCAAAACACTTTCCGGCACCGAGCTTAGAGAGCGTTTGGCCACGGGCCGTGAGATACCAACCTGGTTCTCCTTCCCGGAAGTAATTGATGAGCTTCGGCGGACCTATCCGCCGCGAAGCAAACAGGGGTTCACCGTGTTCTTTACAGGCCTGCCGAGTTCCGGAAAGTCCACCTTGGCAAACGTTTTGTTGGTGAAGCTGTTAGAAGCTGGAGGACAACCTGTCACCTTGCTGGATGGAGATATTGTCAGGAAGAATTTGTCGTCGGAACTTGGCTTCTCGAAAGAACACCGTGACCTGAATATTCAGCGAATTGGCTTTGTTGCATCGGAGATAACTAAAAACTGTGGTATTGCGATATGCGCGCCCATCGCACCTTATGATAGTATCCGAAAGCAAGTTAGGCAGATGGTAGAAGCCGGGGGCGGTTTTATCCTTGTTCATGTCGCCACGCCCGTAGAAGTGTGCGAGCAGCGAGACCGCAAGGGGCTCTACGCCAAGGCACGTGCGGGAATCATCAAGGAATTCACCGGCATATCGGATCCGTATGAGGAGCCGGGCGATGCGGACGTAGTGTTGGATACAACCGATTCGTCACCGGAAGAGTGCGTACAGGCGGTTATCCTGCACCTTGAGAAAGAAGGCTATATAGCTTCAAATGACTAAATGTGGACAATCTAAAACAAAACTTAGAAGTTGTTAAGAAGTATGTGCACCAGGCGGGTCAGGCAATTTTCCAAATGGCCGCGGAAGGTTTTGAAACTGCTTACAAAGCAAATGAAGACCCCGTTACAACAGCAGACCTCAAAGCGGACAGTATTCTCAGAGAAGGCTTGACCGAGAATTTCCCTGGCACTGGCTGGCTTTCGGAAGAAACACGTGATGACTATTCGCGTTTAGACAAGGAGCTGGTTTGGGTCGTTGATCCTATTGATGGAACCAAAGAGTTCGTTAGTGGAATTCCTGAATACGCAGTGTCCGTGGCCCTGGTAGAGTACGGACTACCAGTTCTGGCAGTTGTGTACAACCCGGCGACGGAAGAGCTATTTGCCGCTGCTAACGGGCAAGGCGCGTGGCTGAATGGAGAAGCGACCAATGCTGAGCACATGCTAACGGCAAAGCCGGTGTTGCTTGCCAGCCGTTCAGAGATACGACGAGGAGAGTTTGAACCGTTTGAGCCTTTCGCGGAGATACGGCCGTGCGGTTCCATCGCGTACAAGCTGGCCCTGGTCGCTGCCGGCATCGCAGATGCCACTTTCAGTCTTGGTCCGAAGAATGAGTGGGACATTGCTGCCGGCGTACTTCTTGTGAGCGAGGCCGGTGGCAACGTAACTAATCTAAGTGGCGCACCATTTACTTTCAACCAGCGTTCAACCTTAGTTGACGGGATTGTGGCCACCACTAAGCGTGCCCTTCGGCCGGTGAGGATGCTGATCGAGCGGGTCACATTCTGAGGATAAAGGGGCCATACCAGCGCCACAATGTTTATCGCCTGTTTCGGTCCATGAAAATGACCCGGTATTCATAGTCATGGGGCAGGCCCGAGACCACTGTAACGAAATTTAGCTCCATAATTACTACCTTTTAAAATTGGCTTTGTTTGGGTAATCTCATGATTGACGATTGACGATTGACGATTTATTGTGACCCTAATCCATTAGTTAGATGTGTATTATACCAACAGCAGAATCGCAAACCTATAAACTCAACTGTGCCGGACATGAACGTAATATTGCTTTTGCCGAGACTGTAGCATGATTACAGAGATATTTTTCAACCGTATTTGGGGGCGTTGCCCCCAAACCCACAGAATTTATCGCTTTACAGCCTACGGCATACAGTGGTATA
>CAYTND010000364.1:0-2999 GCA_964438965.1 uncultured Pirellulales bacterium | reverse complement strand
ACCACCAACAGCTCTATGAGTGTAAAACCGTATCTTCTTTTCATAACGGCAGCCCCGATACAAATATTAGCCCGCAAAAGCCTGCCTTCCACTAAATAATAAATCATCCTTAATCAATAATCAATTGAAAAGTCACGAAGGATGGACAGGTTCTTCTGCCTATGCGGTGTCTATTTTACAGGGGGAACTCCGAGGTCCTTACATATCTTCCTTGTCAGAACATCTACAATTTCATTGTGCCTCGGAACGGCCTATCTCTTGTTTAGCGATGGATTACACCACCAGGAATGTCTTGCCCCTTCTCTGACAAATTCACAGCCTTGAGAGCGAAGATGCCGGAGTAGTTCCTTCCTTTTCATATCGCTATTTGCTCTTCACGAAAATCCATCCCCACAGCGGATATAGCATCCCGCCGATTAAACTCCAGGGCCTCTTTCAGCGTCGCCTTAAGAGTTTCCAGTAACTTCTCATGTGTGCGTTCCTGGCAGTTTACTCCGGGCACTTCTTCAATCCATCCGATCCACCAGCCATTGTCCTGCTTGGTCACAGCCGTATATACTCTGTTCATAATAGCACCATAGCCTTCCATCTATTTCCAAAATACGCCCCCGCTATCTGCCATACATCTTAAAACAACAGACCGCAGAAGTCAAGAAACTACTCTTATAGTGTTGATGAACCACTCAGAATTAGAGCCTATCCCAAAAATCCTATACTCTTTTCTATGAGCAGCCCATTGAGTTTCCGCAGTTGAAGCATTTGTAGCACATGCCGTTGCGAACAGTGATGGAGCCACAAATATCGCAGGCAGGAGCGTCATCCGGGAAATGGGCAAATTGGTCGTTAAACTGCTCTAAAAGCTTCGCTTCAGCTTGTAATGATGCGGATGTCTCAGCAATTGCAGAGCCGACCAAGGCCCCAATTCGATTGGCAGGGTCAGTGGATATGTTCGTTGGAGTTAAAGAGGGCTGCTTAGCTCCCATTGAGTCCCCGCTTGTTGCCGGCGGGGGTGGTTTTTCGGGAGCGACTGCTTCTGCTTTGATTTTTGTTCCGGCTTTCGCCTCGGCGATTTTTCTTGCGAGGTCCTTGGTCTTCTCAACCACTTCTCTGGCGGTCGTTGTATTTTTGTTATCCGCCGAGCCTGGCACTGCCGCTCTATTGGGGGTATTTTTGTCGGCGTAGCCGGGTATAAACTGACAGCCGAGCCAGCAGAAGATATAATCAATCAGACTCTTGGCAAATGGAATGTCCCTGTTCGAGGTCATGCCTGACGGCTCAAATCGTGCGTGGCGGAATTTGTCCACGAGCGTGATTAAAGGCACGCCGTACTGCAATGCCATCGAAGTACAGGTGCCTATAACATCCATCAAGCCCCCAACGGTGCTGCCCTCCTTGGCCATAGTGATGAACAGCTCACCAGGCTGACCGTCCTCATACAGCCCCACCGTCAGGTAGCCTTTATGTGCTGTGACGGAGAATTTGTGGGTTATACTGTGCCTGGTATCCGGCAGCCGTCGTCTGAACGGCCTGGCTGGCGGGGATGCCTCGGCAGCGGCTTTGGTCTTGGTATCCTTGTGCTTTTTGGTAGAGACCGGCTGAAGCTTCTTCGAGCCATCGCGATAGATTGCAACGGCCTTTAAGCCAAGCTTCCATCCTTCGATATAAGCGACGGCAATATCTTCGGTCGTGCTTTCCTTGGGCATATTGATGGTTTTGCTTATGGCACCGGATATGAAGGGCTGGACGGCGGCCATCATTTTCAGATGCGCCATATAATTGATACAGCGTTTACCATTACGCGGCTTAAAAGCACAATCGAAGACCGGCAAATGGTCCGGATTAAGCTCTTTGGCCCCCTCGATAGTTTCATTTTCATCTATGTATTCGCAGATGGATTTGACCTCATCGGCGCTGTAGCCGAGCCGTTCAAGAGCCATCGGCACGGTCTTGTTGACGAGCTTGAACATTCCGCCGCCGGCCAATAATTTGTACTTAACGAGTGCAATATCCGGCTCAATGCCCGTGGTATCACAATCCATCATAAAACCGATAGTTCCCGTCGGTGCAAGAACGGTAGCCTGAGCGTTCCGGAAGCCGACCCTGGAGCCGTCGTCAAAGGCCTGGTTCCAGGCGTCCTTTGCAGCGTTGCGCAAATAGTCCGGACAATGGGACTCCGGAATATCATAAGCGTGCTGGCGATGCATATTTATGACCTTAAGCATCGCATCGCGGTTGTTGCTGAATCGCTCAAAAGGCTCCTTCATCTCAGCCATTTCGGCACTGGCTGCATAAGCTGTGCCGGTCATTACAGCACTGATTGCCCCGGCGATAGCCCTGGCCTGGTCGGAATCATAGGGAAGCGCCAGACTCATCATAAGAGAACCGAGATTGGCAAAACCGAGACCGAGCGGGTGGAACAAATGACTGTTTACAGCAATTGCCTTGTCCGGATAGCTTCCGTTATCGACGAAAATCTCCTGAGCAATGATGAAGAGGCGAATCGCTCTTTTGAAGCTTTCAATGTCGAAAGAGGCGTCGTCTTTTTGGAACTTCATAAGATTCAGTGAAGCCAGATTGCAGGCCGAATCATCAATGAACATATATTCACTACACGGGTTCGAAGCGTTAATCGGGCCGGAGTTCGGGCAGGTGTGCCAGCGGTTGATTGTACTGTGGTACTGCAGGCCCGGGTCGCCGCAAATCCTTGTACCCTCGGCAATCAGCTCCATCAGCTCTCGTGCCGAATGCTCCCCAATCTTCTCGCCTGTTGTTACGGCATAGGTGGCCCAGGTGTCATCTTTTTCCACGGCCTGCATGAACTCATCCGTTATACGTACAGAAAGATTGGAATTCTGAAACATTACGCTGTTGTATGCCTCGTTGTTGTGGTCCCCATCGTAGCCGGCCTCGATAAGTGCCCAGGCCTTTTTCTCCTCCTCGGTCTTGCAGGTAATGAATTCCTTAATATCAGGATGGTCAACCTTTAGCGACTGCATTTT
>CAYTND010000363.1:0-3018 GCA_964438965.1 uncultured Pirellulales bacterium | reverse complement strand
ACCTTGTTGGCTACCTTGTTGGCTACCTTGTTGGCTACCTTGTTGGCTACCTTGTTGGCTACCTTGTTCTTGCTCACCACTTTCAGAAGCATCAGTTGCCCCGACTACAGACCTGGTGAAATTCGCAATAAAAGATTCCATTGCCGGTGTTCCCCGGCTCGGCGGTGTAGCCACAATATTGACCTCAATCAACTGTGGCAAAACATCCATCTCTTCAGGCCATTCATCGGACCATTCTTCACCGTCAAAGTATCTGACCTGGAAAACATCAATATCCTCAGCAATTACAGATAAGATTCCGCCCGGCTCATATTCTTCATTAGGGTTAGGCCATAATCGTCTCATCAGCAGCGACTTGTCTTCATCCTTCATCAGGTAATATTCCACTTCGTATATATCACCTTCCGCCTGGTCACTCCTGGCCTTGGCCCTGCTGACGGTGTAAAAAACCAGATAACTGATACTGTCCTGCTTTGAGTCTTCAACTGTCCCAATTAATTTAGTATTTCTTATATCCTCGTTACGGTAAAAGTTAACAAGGTCCCTTGAGAGCATATTCGATGCAAAACGCACCTCAGCGGCAGCGCTGATATTACTGTCCACCATCTCGGCACTGCTTGTAATGGCCTTCAGCGCCCCAACCGCCACTAACATAATAAACCCCCCTATGGTCACCGCTACCATCACTTCTACCAATGTAAATCCTGTCTTTTTCGAGTTCATCTTCTTGTCCACTGCTATTCCAGATTGACCTCAACCTCAATATATACGCTTATCCCATTGAGCATAGTATCCACCGAGAGACTATAAGGACGTCTGCCATCAACCCAGCTAACCGTTATAGTTACCAGATACAGACTATCAATATCCTGGTATTCGGTAACGACTTCCCAGTGATACCCCGGCTCAACCTCTTCAAAGTCTCCTTCCATTTGGCCTAATTCGACGAATTCATCGATGCCGACGTAGTCAATCAGGCTAAGCTGTTTATCAACCAATGACAACGCCATTTCATATCGTCTGTTAAGTCTTGTTCCACTAAGAGACATCGTGCTGATGGCTCCAACCGTCAAAACAGCTCCGGAAAGGATGGCACTGGCAACGAGTGTCTCTATCAAACTAAAACCTTTCTTGTTTGTTTTTGCCTGCACCATTATTCTGCATCCAAATCGATAGTCACGACTTCCACATCCTCAGTCGTGCCGAAATACACCTTTGTCTTGCCGGTAGCGGCCGAAATAGTCACCGCATAATGGGTTTTGCCGTCACCAATCTGAATTACCACCGACTGTGCTGTGCCGTTAGGTGAAAAAACTATTGCCTGCTCATCCTCGTCGGTTTCTGTTGTCGTTTCCACACCAATGGGCGTAATTTGAATGTCCTCGAACTTGACCTCACCTTCGAATTCCACTGGCCTGCAAAAAGAATCCTTCACAATCATCTGTTCTGTTTGTTCGCCTTCTTCATCCAATTGGGTTGTAGCCAAGTGAAATCCGTTATTGGCTGCATCCAATTGTATTTTGTACCGGCGTTGTTTCTCAATCGCCATTATCCTTGCATATTGGGCTGTAAGGACAAAATCACGGGCCGCTTTTTCGACTAACATCCTCTTATACGTCCCCATGTAAATGCCGCCGCCAAGACCTCCGAGAAGCGATATGATAACTACTACCACTAACACTTCCACAAGTGTAAAGCCGCAGGCATTTTCTCGGGAGCGACACAGAGGTTTGTCATTCCCGCGAAAGCCTGTCCTCGACCCCGATCGGGGGCGGGAATCCACTATGTCTTCATTTTTCCAGATTCCCCTTTTCACAGAAACAACGTTATCCATCTTGACCTTTACTTTTAACTTTCGCCTTTGCATTTCAAAAAAACTCACTTGAGTTCATAAACTACGAACTATGAACAATGAACTACAAACTACTCTAATCGTTGAATATATCTTCGTTATCACCCTCACCACCCTCTACGCCGTCTGCTCCCAAGCTTATCAAATCGAAACTGCCCGGATTGATTTGGCCTTCTGAAACATAGATAATTGGGTTACCCCACGGGTCGTCTAACTGGCTCCTCTTCAGGTAAGGCCCGGTCCACTTTTCCTCAAGCCCCGACGGTGCAATTAGCAAAGCCTCAAGTCCCACCGAGTCATCCGGATACTGACCGCAATCAAGGGCAAATCTTTCAATTGCACCCTCGACAAGTGCGAGCTTGGGCTTTGCCAGGTCCCTCTTGGACTTGCCTACATACTTAAACAATTTAGGCGCCGTAAATGCAGCAAGCATCGATATAATAATAATCACTACAAGCAACTCTATGAGCGTAAATGCCTTTCTTTTCTGCTTCTTTCGCTCCATTTGACTACCTTTCCTAAAAATTAAAAACTAAGAACTCAAAACTAAAAACTCAAAACCATTTTAAAGCACACCTCCACCAATAGTCATTACAATGATTGGCAGCAGCGTTGCTGCTATTATGAAACCTATCACCAAAGCTAATAGCAGTATCAACAGCGCCGGGAAAATCGCCATAAATCGATTTATCGCCGAGTCCGCCTCGCTATCGAAGGTATCAGCGGCATTGAGCAGCAATTCGTCAAGCTTGCCTGTCTGCTCACCTATCGAGACAATCTGCACCAGCAGTGGCGGAAAGTATCCCGACTCGCTCAACGGCTCAGCCAGCGACTCACCACGCTTGACCTTTTCAGCCACGGCATCGATTTCTCTGCCCAACAATTCATTACCGAGCGTATCACGAACAACACTAAGGGCCTCCAAAATGATAACGCCTCCTTTGGTTAGCGCTCCGAGCGTTCTTGCAAACCTGCCCACCGCTATCGTCCGCAAAACCGAACCTAACACGGGTATTCTAAGCTTAAAAGTGTCCCACTTGATTTTGCCCTCGGACCGCGTCCATCTTATCAGGTAATACACCCCTGCACCAATCAGAGCGAGAATAATCCATCCATAGACCTTAGTAAATAAAGCTTTCGTAAATCCGCTCATTCCTAATAGTATT
>CAYTND010000362.1:0-3035 GCA_964438965.1 uncultured Pirellulales bacterium | reverse complement strand
GGACATTTCTTCGCGGCTTAATGCACATAGGAACCCAACAGTTCGCCGGTGGACGGCTCGATGAGCCGGCTGCCAATGAGCTTTCTGATAGTCTCCAACAGCTTGGATTGGAACTTGGAAGACTGAAGACCGGCACACCAGCCAGATTAGATGCGGCAACAGCGGACCTGGACAAACTCGATGTCCAACTTGGAGACGAAAGACCGGTGCCTTTCTCATTTATGACCGATAGAATAGACCGGCCACAGATTCCCTGCTGGATAACCTATACGAATGAAAAAATGCACAAGCTAATCCGGGACAATCTGTATCGCGCACCGCTTTATTCCGGACAAATCACTTCCACAGGTCCCCGGTATTGCCCAAGTATTGAAACAAAAATTGTGCGTTTCGCGGACAAGAAGCGGCATCAGGTGTTTCTGGAACCTGAAGACGAAGAAAAATCAACTATCTACTGCAACGGCATAAGCACTTCTCTGCCGAAAGATGTTCAGGAACAAATGCTCAAGCTGCTGGGCGGAACAGAGAATGCCCGGATTATTCATTACGGCTATGCGATTGAATACGATTATTGTCCGCCGATTCAACTAAAGCCCAACCTGGAGACCAGGAAGGTGTCAGGACTGTTTCTGGCAGGACAGATAAACGGGACCAGCGGGTATGAAGAGGCGGCGGGGCAGGGTATCTTGGCTGGTATAAATGCGGCTGGGAAGTTACAGGGTAAAGAGCCGCTCATACTCGGCAGAGACCAGGCATATATCGGAGTGATGATAGATGATTTGCTTACCAAGGGACTTGATGAGCCGTATCGGATGTTCACGTCGCGAGCGGAGTATCGGCTTCTGTTAAGAGCTGATAATGCGGACAGAAGGCTAACGCAAATCGGCAAATCGGCCGGACTCGTGGATGAAAAACGATGGGCAAAATTTCAGAAGAAAATCGAGAACATCAATAAACTCAAGAGCTATCTGACAAGTAACCGTTCCGGAGGGATAAGTTTGTGGGACCAGCTTCGCCAACCAGGTAATACTCTTGTGGGAACAATTGCTGAGAACCCTGACGTTAAAAATATGGATCTTGCTGAAGATGTGTATCAGGCGGTAATTATCGATGCCAAATATGAGGGTTACTTAGCTAAACAGGAGCGTCTTGTGACTGGCTTCAGGGCTTTGGAGAATAAAAAGATTCCAGCAGATTTGGACTATAACAGCATCGCACATCTTCGGGCGGAGGCTAAAGAGAAGCTGTCGGTTTTTAGGCCGAGCACCTTCGGCCAGGCTTCTCGAATAAGCGGTATAACGCCTGCTGATATTACGGTGATTCAAATTCATCTGAAAAAGGCAAAGTCAATTGATTTAATGAATGAGAGAACCACCAGTGAAACTGGGGGCTAAATATTTTTTAAGTGGCTATGCAATGACCGAGTTATCTGAGAACATTTACAACAGCCGAGCCGCACGGAATGAGCCAAAGTTTAAGCTCTGGCGTTCGGCGGGGCTGCTGCTGACATACAAATGCAACTGCGCCTGTGAATTCTGTTATTACAACTGCGGCCCAGAAAAGAACGGGCTTATGTCCGTAGATACGGCTATAAGCGTATGGCAGTCACTGAAAATCCTCGCCGGCGATAGCGCAAAAATCCACATCACCGGCGGTGAACCATTTCTGTATTGGGACCGCCTGCAGGAAATTCTGGAAGAAGCAGGGAATCAAAACCTCGGCAAAGTTGATTTGATAGAAACAAATGGTTTCTGGGCTACCGGTGAAAAAATCACGAGGCAGCGACTGAAGAAGCTCGACAAACTCGGGATGCATCGACTGAAAATCAGCACAGACCCGTTTCATCAGGAGTACCTCGACATAGAGCCGATACGTCGATTAGCCGAGACAGCAAGCGAGATTCTTGGACCCGAGCGCGTACTGGTTCGCTGGCGAAAGTATTTAGATGACCCAATAAAAATGAAAAGTCTATCATCCGCCGAGCGCGAGCAAAAGTATATCAGCGCTATGAACGATTATCCCTGTCGCTTTACCGGTCGTGCAGCCGGGCAATTAGCCGGATTGGTCGCATCCTCGATGCTCGATACCGGATGCTCGATGCTCGTCGAAGATAGAGAACCGAAAATCGAGGTTCAAAAATCGAGTATCAAGAATCGACCCGCCAACGGCGGGTTTCAATCGGAACCCAGCGTTGCTGGGTCAAGAATCAAGAATCGAGAATCGAGGATTGCTTCGGCGAATTGTAAATCGGACCTGCTCGGCGCCAAAGGTGTGCATATCGACCCATTTGGCAATGTCTTCAGCGGTACATGCAGCGGTATCATTATCGGGAATGTAAACCGAACAAGGCTTGAGGATATCTGGAAGCAGTTTGGCCCTTCAGGAAATGAGTTTATCAACACGCTGTTTAATCTTGGTCCTTATGGGCTGCTCGAGGAAGCCGGCAAATTGGGTTACAAAAAAGCAAAAGTCTATGCAAGTAAATGCCATCTTTGCGTAAGTATCCGGCGGTTTTTCTTCGATAACGGTCTTAAGGGTTCTATAATTGGCCCTACAGAATGCTACTGAATCGGCATAAGCCCTTAAATGAACAGGAGTTACAGATTAAAATCCTTTAGTGTAATAGTCAGATGACTATTACAAATGACTAATGACTATGTGCGCTGCTGATAGCCAAGAGAAGCACTGGAAAAAATTTAAAAAATTTCCCATTTTTTTTATTGACAGCTTGTACAAATGTACGATATTATACTTGTACACTTGTAAAATACAATTGCAAAAGGAGATTGCTATGACACAGAAGAAGTTACCTGCTGTAAGCCCGGCTGAAACGGAAATCCTACGATTAGTCTGGCAGCTTGACAAGGCAACCGTGCAGGATGTCTGCAACAAGCTGCCTGCAAAAAGGAAAATAGCTTACGCAACGGTCCAAACCCTGCTGCGTCGGCTCGAAAAGAAAGGTTACGTAAAACACCGCATCCGGGGCAAGGCCCACGTCTTTTTCGCCGCGGTCAAGAGCGAAAAAGTCATCAAGA
>CAYTND010000361.1:0-3071 GCA_964438965.1 uncultured Pirellulales bacterium | reverse complement strand
AGACAAACAAAACTGCTGCAGGGGTCCAAACACAAGGTCCAAAAGCTTGCTGCAAGGCTCCTGAACAAACCGGGGCAGCTGCTCGACTGCTTTTTGTTCGGGAATATGACGGTTAATGTTCTGTTTTACGCCATTGCCAGTGTCTTAACAATGAAAGCCAAGGAGCAAAGTGGCTTGGCTGCCGCAGCTATTACTGCTCTGGTCAGCTTTGTTGCATTGGTGCTCATAGGTGAAATACTGCCAAAATCAGTGGCCTATGCAAATTCAAAATCTGTAAGTGTCGCTGCCGCCCTGCCGGCTTTTTTATGCCTTAAAATTTTCGCTCCTCTTGAGTTCGTGTTCAAATTTTTCATATTAGAACCGATTCTGCGGCTGTTTTTGGGACCGGCCAGAGGTCCCAATCCAATAACCGTTGGTGAATTTAAATCTTTGATTGAGACAACGCGAAAGCAGGGATTGATTAGCGCCGACGAAAATAAACTCTTGACAGAAGTTATCGAGTTAGGCTTTCTCAAAGTCCGTCACGTTATGCAGCCGCGGGTTGATATGATTGCTTGTGCCGTTACAGATTCGCTGCAAACAGCCCAAGAGAAGATGCAGGAAAACCATCTGACAAAGCTGCCTGTCTATGTTCGGACAATAGATAATATAGTCGGGGTGGTACAGCTTCGGCAGCTTCTGCTTAAAGCCGGTGTGTCGTTAGACAAAATCGTTCAGCAAGTGCATTTTGTTCCGGAACAAAAGACGGTCGAATCTCTGCTTGAATTTTTCCGCAGAAGTCGAACCGATATGGCAATAGTCGTGGACGAATACGGCGGGATTGCCGGCTCTGTTCGGCTGGAGGATATCGCCGAAGAGTTGTTCGGCCAGATGGAACTTACAAGCCAAACCGAACCTATCGAACAGACTGGGCCTTTTGAATATCGCCTGGCAGGTAATCTGGCTATTCACGAGTGGGCTGAGGAGTTCGGCATTGATTTGGCTGAGACTCGGCTTGCTACAGTAGGCGGATTGGTAACCGCCCTTCTCGGGAAAATACCCAAAAGCGGCGATGTGGCATATTTGAAGAATTTGAAGTTCACTGTCGAAAAAGTGCAAAAGCATCGAATAGAAACCTTAATATTAACCCTTGAGCCGTCCCGAACCGATGGTCAATAGCGCAGTGTTAATATCGGCAATTGTGTTTTTCATTATACTGGCTGGCTTGTTCTCCGGCGCCGAAACCGGCCTATACCGGCTCAGCCGGCTCCGCTTACGATTGGGTGTTGAAAAGAAACGATTATCATTTGTCATACTTGGCAGATGTCTGCGCGACAGCAGCGGACTGCTTCTATCAATGCTGATAGGTACAAATCTTGCCTACTATCTTACTACGAGTATCGTAACTTATGTATTTCTGGAGGCAGGAACTGAACACAGTGCTGAATTATTCGCAACTCTTTTAACTGCACCGACACTATTTGTCTTCTCAGAGCTAATCCCCAAAAACATCTTCTTTTATCGTGCAGACTCACTTATGCCTTACCTGTCGCCGCTTTTATACGTATTTCACAAAGTTTTAAGCTGGTGCGGTATAGTGCCGCTGCTCAAGTTTGTATCGGAACTCTTTGCCCGCTCGACAGGTCTGGCTTCTTCTCCAAAATCCGTAATAACATCTGCACAAAGACATAAGGTCCAGGCAATCCTGCAGGATACGCGTGAAGAAGGCATTCTCAGTGCGGTGCAGACCGATATCATAAACCGCCTGGTTAGCATCTCGAATATTCGCATAAGGTCTGTGATGATACCTATTAACAACGTTCAAATGCTTGATGTTAATTCTGATAATTCGGCTGTCTTGAGCAAATTGAAGAAGTGCGCGTTTACCCGTCTGCCGGTCATAGAAAACAGGGCTGAAAATATCATCGGCTTTATAAATATCTATGAGACCTTGAGTTCATCAGAACAATTCGCCAATCTACAAAAGTTTGTAAAACCAATCCGGAAGGTTGATGCGAATACTACTGTCACAGATGCGATAAATATTATGCAGAAAGAAAATCAGAAAATCGTTCTGGTTACGAAAATCGGCCGTGCCGGTCAAGAGAGACCTATTGGTATTGTAACAATGAAAGATTTAGTTGAAGAGCTTCTCGGCGAGCTGGCTGAATGGTAAGTGGGGCCGTTTAGCCGTCGCCGGCACGGCGACGCCAAAAATAACCCCGCAATAAATTGCAGGGCTATATATGATGTTGATGTTCGTAAAAATCGCCAATATATTAGTTTTCTGATGATGTCTGCAAAAACCGTTAATATATTAGTTGTCTTAATACTGATTGTTCTTTCGCTTGCGGTATTCGGCAATAGTATGACCAAGCCCCTCGGCCGGGACGAGCAGATGTACTGCACAGGCGGTGCCCTGCTGGCCCAAGGCAGGATGATTTACAGGGATTTTTCATACGCGGCCCAACTGCCCTACCACCCATTACTGTGCGCAGCTTTGTTCAGAATGTTCAACACAACCCACTATCTGCTCGTGGGTAGAATTCTCTCCGCTTTTTGTGATATTCTCGTGGTGGTCTGTATTGTCGGCATATATCGGTATATTTTCAAGTCCTTTGCAATTACCGGGATGCTTTTGGGCCTGGCAGCGGCTATTCTGTACGTATTTAATCCCCTCGTCGATTACGCCAACGGCTATGCCTGGAACCACGATGTTGTATTGTTATGCGTTGTGTTGTCCTTCTGGTTGTTTGTATCAATTGATTTTAACCAAAAATCAAAATATTGGCGAATTACAGCCATCGGTGTGCTTCTTACGTTTGCAAGCTTTATGCGTATAACGACAGCTTTAGTGGAGTTGCTGTTTTTTGTGATGCTGCTGAGCCAGCCGGCCGAGTCAATGAAACAAAGATTCAGGACCGCCCTGCCGTTTCTGGCAGCGGCAGTTTTTGTTTCGATTTGGCCTGTTTGGGTGATAGCTCAAGCGCCGCGAGCATTTTTCCTGAACCTGGTCAAAATACCAATGCTCTACGGCCAATGGCTGCACGAAATAGGTATGGTTTACAACAAATTCGAGCTGACATTAACCT
>CAYTND010000360.1:0-3074 GCA_964438965.1 uncultured Pirellulales bacterium | reverse complement strand
TGGGTAACCAACGAAGGCAAAGTCCTGCTTTTAGAAACACGGCGGGTAACGGTGCTGCTGCTCGGAAACTCTGAATGGCTGCTGATAATTGATATGGAATTCAAGGCCAAAGATTCAACCGTTACACTCGGAAAAACCCCTTTTGGGATGATTGGTGTCCGAATGGCCAAGACCATCGGTGTCAATGACGGCGGCGGGAGAATTCGTAACTCCGAAGGAGCGGTCAACGAAAAAAAGATTTTCTGGAAACGGGCCAGATGGGTTGATTATTCCGGTGCCGTTACAAATGAAAAACTTCAAGGCATTACGCTCTTCGACCATCCGGACAACCCGAACTTTCCCACCTATTTCCACGTCAGAAATGATGGCTGGATGGGAGCTTCTCTAACATTCGATGGACCCAGGAAGATTCAGCCAAATGAACCTCTGCATCTTCGCTACGGCCTATATATTCACAGCGATATGAAGCTTAGGGAAGCTCTCGAAGCAAAGTGGAAGCAGTTTACAGAAATTCGTCCAGCGAAATTGCAAAAATCTATTAAAAAATAATTAAAAACTCAAACTGACCGGTTTTTCTTGTCATGCTGAGCCGAAGGCGAAGCATCTGGCCTTAACAGCAGAAAATGGCATTACATCGTGGGCCAGATTCTTCGCCTTCGGCTCAGACTTGTCCTTGAGCAACGCGAAGCTGAAATCAGTTGAAAAATTTGGTATGGATTTGGTAGTTTGTAGTCTAACGAAATCAGAGGTCTTAATAGTGTTGCCAAATTGTTTATATGGAAAATTCCGGATTAAATAGGTAATATAGGAAAGTCATGTTAAGCAATTTGAAGATGCGCAACTCGTCTCGGGCGAGGCAGTAGCAGGACAATTTACCTGTATCAAGGAGCTAAGATGTCAAAAACACACTATTTCAGTTTGCAGCCAAGTGAAACCGCAATCTTTCAGGCGGCCGCCAACATATTCGCAAGCTACATTGCGGCAGGCCAGGTAACCGACGAAAATCAAGTGGAAATGATGAAGAAAGCAATTGCAGCTTCTATTTCCATGGCTCACTACGTCGAAGAAGTAGTTACGAGTGACAACGAGATGTCCGGCGAAACAGACAAGCCGGTGTTTGGTAAAGACGTCCAGAGAAAAAGCTGATATACTCGCTTTCATTCTTCGTAGCAGTCCTACTCTGCGAAGTCGCCAGGGACGCAGACAGTCATAAATTGCCTCAGTGGTAATTCCCGCCAGGAAGATAAATATTTGTTTTTGCTAACAGGGGCTTATGAAATCGGGGTGATAGGATTCGAACCTACGGCCTCCTGCTCCCAAAGCAGGCGCTCTAGCCAAGCTGAGCTACACCCCGGTAATTCTGGTACCGCTATTGAACGTCTATTGCCCGATGCTGTTTCGGAAAAAACATATCACGTGCATCACAAAAATTATTCTACACGAAGCACGCCGGTATTGCAATAGAATCCTGCTCAAGCGGGTGGATTGAATGCGGGAGAATCAATCGTAGGGGCAACCCGATGTGGTTGCCCTGGGCAGGCACATAGGCCTGCCCCTACCGTGGGTTCATTACGATAATAGCTACATCGGTCAGGCTCTCTATATCACAGGCAGGTTTAACCGTTATATCCCAGACCAGGGGATTTTCATCATTGCTTTTGCGTTGGGCTACCGTTCCAACAATCACAGGTGTACTCAGGAATCCGGGCTTTTTCTGGGCATAAACGACATCGCCGAGCTTGATTTTATACTTTGTCGAGACCAGTTGGACCTTGGCGGAGCTGTTACCGTTACCCTGCATTATCCTGTCCATATTTAATTTTGCTATCTTTACTGCTATTCTGGATGCCGGGTCGGTAATCAGTCTGACCTGGGCTGTGCGGGTGTCCACCTTGGATATGGTTCCGATGATGCTCTCGTTGGCCAAAACGAATTGGTCCTTAGCCAGACCGTCTTTTTGGCCGCGGTTGATAAAAAGCTCACTGCGAAATCCATTAACAGAGGCTGCAATGACATCAGCTAACACAAAATCCACACCTTTCCAAACAGGTCTGTCCCGCAGTCCCGACAGCCTTTCAACCTTTTGACGTTCTTGTTTCAACCATTCTGTAATGTTGGCGAGATGGTTATGGAGCCTGTTGTATCTCTCGCGGCTAACGAGGTTTGTGCCCAAGCGCTGTTCCGATGCTATCAATCGGGATGTGGAAAGCGAAATGTTTCTGCCAATACTTAAAGGCCGGCGAAAAATGCGAACAAATCCGAACTGGAATTTATTTGTCAGCTTTCGTGGAGCAAAGAGGAAAATAAGCCCGGCTAACATAAACCAGATAAATAACATTCGTCCGGAGACTTTGCTCACATTCTTCGCCATAGTCGTATTGCGTATTTCTTATCACGTGCGACCACACTACGAGTTATTCCCATCCATGCTCATTATGGTTCATTGTATCCTTCCACAACTCCAGATGTTCCATATACACGCTGGTACCACGGGCCACCGAGCAGAGGGGGTCATCGACTCTTTTGACTTTCAAGCCGGTTGCATTTGCCAATGCCGTATCCATTTCCCGCAGCAGAGACCCGCCGCCGCAGATGTGTATGCCGTTGTCGATCAGGTCGGCGGACAATTCAGGCTTGGCCTTTTCCAGCGTTGACGCAACTGCATCTATAATCATAGCAATGGGGCCGCGCAGGGCCTCACGGACCTCCTCACTCGTTATAACGATTTTTCTCGGCATGCCCGAGATGGTGTCTCTGCCGGCCACTTCCATCGTCAATTCCTCCTGCAGCGGGACGGCAGAGCCGATTTGTATCTTGACTTTTTCAGCTCGTGCCTCGCCGATGAGCAGGTTGTAAGTTTTCTTAAGATGGTTGATTACTGCTTCGTCCATATCGTCGCCGCCGGTGCGGATTGATTCGGAGGCGGCAATATCGGCCAGACTCATTATGGCTACTTCGGTGGTTCCGCCGCCGATATCGACAATCATTGAGGCGGTGGGCTCCGCGATTGGCAGTCGGGCTCCGATTCCCGCCGCCATTGGTTCATCAACCAGATAGACTTTGCGAGCACCTGC
>CAYTND010000359.1:0-3081 GCA_964438965.1 uncultured Pirellulales bacterium | reverse complement strand
CCAAATGTTCTCTATGCTCTAAAATGATGTACCTTACTTTAACTTCGCCAAAAAAACAAACCCAATCAAACCCAATCTTGTCCGCCGTAGGCGGATTTCAAAATCCCCATCGGGTTCGGTCTTTGAGTTCGAGTGAAAATGCTTACAACCCCCCCAAAAAAAAATGGCTCAATATGCAAAAGACTTGACATCTGTGGTGTTCTAACATAGGATTTTCGGACAGTTTTGTTTACGGTTTTGTTAGGGAGTTTACTATGGCTGAGATTAAGCCAAGAATAAGCGTTGAGTATGCCGAGAAAGCGACGATAATTAGTTTTACCGACGAAAAAATCCTCGAAGAAAGAGACATTAAGGCGCTTCAGGATTCGATTATGTCAGTTGTTGAGTCCGCCTCCGGCGGCATAAAGCTGATTTTGGATTTTGGCAATGTCCGGTTTTTGTCGTCTGCTGTTTTGGGACTTTTAATAAGGCTTAGCAAGAGGATTTACGAACACGACGGCCAACTAAAACTTTGTAATATAAACCCAAAGATATTCGAGATTTTCAAAATAACGCGGTTGACCAAAACTTTCGATATTTATAAAGATGTCGAAGGTGCAGTCGAAGATTTATCTTAAGCTAATTAGACGCCCAGCACCAATTGAATCGGCGGGCAGGCTTATTTAAATCCGGTCAATGCCGTGGACTTGCAGCAGAGAACAATTGGTGCTGGGTTGTTTCGCTTATGGTATCAAAAGCACCAAACAATTGCTCGATAGTTACGAAAAGCAAACCGTTGGCTATTGTCAAGGTGTGCGAGCAGGTTCTTTCTGATCTCGAAGCCAACGGTTTCAGCAATGATGATATTTTTGCGGTTCATTTGGCCCTGGAGGAGGCTTTTCTTAATGCCGTCAAGCACGGTAATAAAATGGACCCCACCAAAAAGGTTAAGATTGACTATTCCGTTGGTTTAGATAAAATTGAGATTTCCATGACGGACGAGGGTGAGGGGTTTGAACCGGCATCAGTAGCGGATCCACGATACGGCGAGGGCCTTTACAAGCCGGGGGGGAGAGGGTTGCTGCTTATGAACTCGTATATGGATATGGTTAAATTCAACGAAAAAGGCAATAGTTTATATATGGCCAGATATAAGGAAAAACCGCGCCTGACAAAAAGTCAGGCCCGAACAAAAGTATAATCAAGTGCAGTTGCTTGCCGACGAAATCAAGAGAAGGATGATTAGCAGAGTTTTTATTTTTTTCAGTTGTTTGTTTGTTTTAGGCGGTTGTATGTACAATGACGAGCCGATGCCGGAGATTGTACACAGCCCCAGCTCCAAGTCCAGACGTATTCCTCCGAGGGTTACAAAACCGAAACAAGTCTGGAGGAGTGCTTATAAAAATATACCAGGAAACTGGTTACCACCTTCGCAGTTGGAAAAAAAATGGGTTGCTGTGGTGGTACATCACTCAGCGACGGAAAACGGAAATGCAGCTATATTTGACAAATGGCATAGGGAACAGAACCATTGGGAAGGGGTTGGCTACGATTTTGTTATAGGTAACGGTAGTGACAGCGGTGACGGCCGGATTGAGGTAACGTTTCGCTGGCGAAAACAGATTCCCGGCGCTCATTGTGGCGGGACGGCCAACAATTGGGCCAATAAAGATGGGATAGGAATTTGCCTTGTTGGTGATTTCAATCGCACAGTACCTACGGCACGACAGATGCAGTCGCTTTTGAAATTGATTCGCTTTCTCCAACAGCGATATAGAATTCCGACAAGCCGTGTTTATGGCCATAAGACCACTCCTGGAGCGCGTGTAACAGCCTGTCCCGGGAGGAAGTTCCCGGTAGCCAGGCTGAAATCAATGCTATAATTTCTAAACTTGCCTGCCCCTGCCTGCCGGCAGGCAGGGGCGAGCAGGTTTGTATCTATATCCACACTTGTCCGCCGCGGCGGGCGAGTCTGACGATAGTCAAGATTCAGGCAGTGGGGCCCCGCTTACGCGAGGGTCCCGACCTGCCTGCCGGCAGGCAGGTTTTCTCGGGACTGCGTCCTATAAACTCACTTTCAAACTCCGCAATTACGCTTTTTTGGCAGGATTAACCCAAAACATCACTGCTGAGAAAGTCGCCGTGTAATTATACCGAAATTATAGCCAAACTAAGCGTTTAGCGTATAGCGTTTAGCGTACAGTTTTCTTTTCCTATCCGCTATCCGCTATTTCCAAATAAGGAGCCGTCCGAATGGATATATATGAGTCGCTGTGTTCTCCCGGCTTTGTCCGTAAGGACTCCCCAGGAGAGCTAACCGAGCAGATTGCACGGCAGATTTTTGAAGTTCTGTCCGAGCGCGGGCCTGTAATAGTAGTTATGGACATGGAGGGCAACAACTGGCCCAGCGACCCGGAAGAATTTGCCAAGCTGAACATCAGCGAGTCGTTTTTGAAAGAGGTTTGCGCTAAGATTGATGACGGTGCTGAGCCGGTCGTAACCGAAGTAAATGATTGCAGCGTGATTGCTGCACAATTGGCAACAGAACGGAGCAATTGTGGATATGTGATTATCGCTCTGCCACAATACAGCCCTGAATCAACCTTGGTAAATATCGATTTGATTGAAATGCTGCTCAATCAAATTGGCTTGATAGCCAAACTAATCGAGAAGAACCATCTTCTTTACGAAGTTCAAATGAAACACTACCGCGTGTGCGGTCAGAGCGAGATAGCTTTGAATTGAAGTGCCTAAAGTGACACGTAAGTGTCATCCTGAGGCGAAGCCGAAGGATCTGGCCAACAAATAAGAGATTCTTCGCTGCGCTCAGAATGACAGCTTCGCTGTAACTTTAGTTCACTTTAGGCACTTTCTAACCGGGGACAGTCCTGTTGTTTTTGCAACGGAACGAATATGTGTAGCCGCCAGGCGGTATTCTTCTGCATTTGGTAAGTGCTCCAACATTAGCGGAGTACGAGGGAATTTGCTCAATTCTCTCAAAAACGTATCATAGTCCAGTGCTCCCAGCCCCGGACGAACCTCATCGAGATGGGTAGTGAGTTTTGTGCTCAGAAGAATGTCTTTGGCATGGCAGCTTCTAAT